>NZ_CFHTCS010000269.1:0-6137 GCF_984369615.1 Martelella sp.
GCAAGCGCGACGATATCCGGACTTCTGCCCGATTGCGAAATGGAGATCGCCGCCGCCGAGCCCATCTTCAGCGGCGCGTCATAGATCGAGGCGAGCGAGGGGCCGAGCGAGGCGACCGGCACGCCGGTCGTCAGCTCGATCGCGTATTTGAGGAACAGCGCCGCGTGATCGGAAGAGCCGCGCGCGACCGTGACGACGACGCCGGGATCCTTTTCGGCAAGCGCCTTGCCGGCCCGTTCGAAGGCCGCGCCGCTGCCATCCAGAAGCCGCGCGGCGGCGGCTGGAATTTCTTCGATCTCTTGGCGCATATGGGTCTTGTCGGTCATCGCTGGGTCTCTTTTTTGCATCGCCTCAGCCCTCTTCGGAATAGGTCAGCTCGGCGACTAGGTCGTAAATATCGCTTCGATAGAAGGATCGGGTGAATTCTATGGCGCGGCCCGCGGCATCAAATCCCGTGCGGTTGATCGCCAGCGCCGGCGCGCCGGCGGCAACCTCCAGAAGCCCGGCCTGCTCATCGGTCAGGATGGTCGCGGTGATACGTTCATCGGCCCGTTGAAGGCGAATGCCGCGTTCGGTAAGCGCGGCGTAGAGCGACGGGCCGATGGCTGCCGGCGCCTCCAGGATGTCGCCCGGAAGCGCCGTGTATTCGAGCGCCATCGGCCGGTCATCGGCAAAACGGATGCGGCTGAGGCGCGCGACGCGCGCGCCCGGCGCGATATCGAGCGCTTCCGCCTCTTCGGCCGATGCCGGCTGAAGCGCGCGTTCCAGCCAGAACGAATGCGGCTCCATGCCCCGCGCCTTCATATCCTCGGTGAAGGATGTCAGGCGCTTGAGTTTCTGTTCGATGCGGACGGCGGGACGGGCGACGAAGGTCCCCGCCCCGCGCCGGCGGTTCAGAATACCCTCGCCCGTCAGTTCGGCAATCGCGCGGCGAACCGTGACCCGGCTGACGCCGATCCGCACGGCAAGATCGCGTTCCGGCGGCAGAGCGGCGCCGCCCTCGAGCGCGCCGCGGGCAATCGCCGCGCGGATACCGGCCTTCAGCCGCCGGTAAAGCGGGCCTGTTCCCGAAAGGTCAATGTCATCGAACAGCGCCTGCATCTTGCACCTGATTCATCCTTCCCAAAACTAATACCAATCAGATACCAAATTGCAAGCCATGCCGGCTGCGAAAGCGCGGGAACAGCCATGGCGGGGCTTGCGGTCCGGCAGATGACCGGCTCATATGGAAAAATTCGAACGGGAAGGACGCATGCAGCTACAGGCCATCATCTATTTCAACGAACTTGTGCGCTCGCGCTCCATCCGCCAGGCCGCCGAGGCGCTCGGCGTCTCGCCCATGGCCGTCAGCCGCCAGCTCGAAAATCTCGAGGCCTATTTCGATGCGCCGCTGGTGGAACGCGGCGCGCGCGGGATCGTGCTGACGGCGGCAGGCGCGCTTCTGGCCGAACGCACGCTCGGCGTCATCCGCGACCTTGAAAGCGCCCGGCAGGTGATCGACGACCTGCGCGACCTGAAGGCCGGCCATGTTTCGCTTCATGTCAACGGCGCGGTGATCAGCGCGATCCTCGCCCCGGCGCTCGCGGAATTCTATGCACTCTACCCCGCGATCTCGATCGCGGTCACGGTCTCGTCCGCCGAGGCCGCGATCCGCGCCGTTGCCGCCGGCGAGACCGATCTGGCGGTGACGATGTTTTCGCCGAAGGACGGCGAAACGGAGACGCTGATCGAACTGCCCGTTCTGCACCAGCCGGTGATGGCGCCCGACCATCCGCTCGCCGCGGAGGCGACGGTGACGCTCGCGGCCATACGCGACCATGCCGTGGCCATGCCGGATCGCGCCTTCAGCATTCGCCGCGATTTTGACGCGCGCCAGCGCGCCGCCGGGCTTGAGCCGATGGCCGCGACCTTCGAGACCTCCTCGCTGGAACTGCAGAAGGAACTGGCGCGCAGCGGCGCCGCCGTCCTCATCCTGCCGGCCATGACGGTGGCGCGCGAAATCCGCGAAAAGGCGCTCATCGTCCGCCCCTTCGAGAAACGGGCCGAGATCTCCACGGACATCAGGCTGGTCCGCCCGGACGGTCCGACGCCGACTTTCGCGGCGAAACGCCTTGCGGACTTCCTGAGGACCTTCCTGCGCGCCCATGACAGACGCGTTCAGCCGGGGGACTAAGGATGTCAGTGAAACGATTATCGTTACACATACAATGTTTTTCATGTTAACTGTTTACACTTCATTCCCGGGCGCGGTATAGACCCTCCCAGTTCGATCCACGGGAGAGGATTTTAGACCATGAACAAACGTTTCGGCGCCCGCGCCCTACTTGCTGCCTCCGTCTTTACCGGCCTGATCGCCGGCGCGCCGGCCTTCGCCAAGGCGAAGACGGACCTCGTGCTCGCCATGAGCACCGAACCGACAGGACTCGACCCGACGGCCGCAGCCCCCGTCGCCATCGGCCAGGTCGTGTGGCAGAACGTCTTCGAGGGTCTGGTCGCCATCAACGAGGACGGCGGGATCGTGCCGCAGCTCGCAAGCGCTTGGACAGTCTCCGATGACGGCCTGACCTACACATTCAACCTTCAGGACGGCGTCACCTTCCACAATGGCAAGGCCTTCGATGCCGAGACGGCGAAGTTTGCGATCGACCGCATCCTCGCCGAAGGCTCCGTCAATCCGCAGAAGGCGCTCTACAGCGCAATCGAGAGCGTGGAAACGCCTGACGCCGATACGCTCGTGCTGCATCTCTCCCGGCCCGCCTTCGACCTTCTCTACTGGCTCGGCTTTCCCGCCGCCGTGATGGTGGAGCCGACGAGCGTCGAGACAAACGCCACCGACCCTGTCGGCACCGGCCCCTTCGCTTTCACCGAATGGCGCAAGGGCAATGAGGTGAAGCTTTCCGCCTGGCCCGATTACTGGGGAGACAAACCGGCGCTCGAGAAGGTCACATTCCGCTTCATCGCCGATCCGCAGGCCCAGGCCGCAGCCCTCAATTCCGGCGGCGTCGACGCCATTCCGGAATTCACCGCGCCCGAACTCGTCAGCCAGTTCGAGACCAAGGACGCCTTCGAGGTCGTGCCCGGCACCACCGGCATGGAGGTCGTCGCCGGCATGAACAATGCCGAGCCGCCCTTCGATGACGTCCGCGTGCGCCGGGCGCTGATGATGATGCTCGACAGGCAGGCGATCGTCGAGGCCGCCAATTCCGGCTTCGGCACGCCGATCGGCAGCCATTTCTCGCCATCGGATGCCGGCTATCAAGACCTGACCGGCGTTCTGCCCTACGACCCGGAGAAGGCAAAGGCGCTTCTGGCCGAGGCCGGCTATGGCGACGGGCTTTCCTTCACCATGAAGGTTCCGAACCGCACCTATGCCGAGCGCGCGGCGGAAATCATGCAGGCCTATTTTGCGCAAAGCGGCGTGACGATGACGATCGAATCCTCCGAATTTCCGGCAACCTGGATCAAGGACGTGTTCAAGGATACGAACTACGACATGACCATTATCGGCCATGCCGAGCCGCTCGATATCGGCATCTATGCCCGCCACCCCTATTACTTCAACTATGACAACCCCGCCTTCGACGCGACCATGGCCGAAATCGCCAACGCAACGGACGAGGGCACGCGGCTTCAAGGCTACCGCAAGGCCCAGGAAATCCTCGCCGAGGACGTGCCGGCGCTCTTCCTTTACGCCTGGCCCAAGATCGGCATCTGGAAAGCCGGGCTGGAAGGCATGTGGAACAACGAGCCGGTGCCCTCCAACGATGTGACGGACGCCCGCTGGAGCGAATAGACGTGGCGCAAGCCCCAGGCATGCATCAACGGGCAAGAGGCGCGCCGGCACGGCTGGCGCGCCGTTTCGGCTTTCTCGTGGCAAGCCTTGTCGCCGTCTCCTTCGTTATCTTCGCGGTGATGGCGGCCGTGCCGGGCGATCCGGCGGAGATCATGCTCGGCACATCCGCCGCACCCGACACGCTTGCAGCGCTTCGCCACCAGCTCGGCCTCGATCAACCGTTCCTCCTTCGCTATTTCGATTGGCTTTCAGGCGTTCTGACGGGCGATCTCGGCAAATCCTACACCTATTCCACACCAGTCGGCACGTTGATCGGCGAGCGGCTCGCCGTCACCCTGCCGCTTGCCGGGCTTGCCATTCTCCTCTCGCTCGCCGTCTCCGTGCCGCTCGGCGTGCTCGCCGCCGCCCGCCCCAATGGCCCGGTCGATCTCCTTGCCGCGCTCTTCGCCCAGATCGGCATTGCGGTGCCCAATTTCTGGATCGGGCTGCTGCTGATCCTCGGCGTGGCGCTTACCTTCGGCTGGTTTCCGGCCGGCGGCTTTCCGGGTTGGGAGGCGGGCATTCTTCCGGCTCTCAACGCGCTGGCGCTGCCCGCGATCGCGCTCGCCATACCGCAGGCCGCAGTGCTGACAAGGGTGACTCGGACCGCCGTGATCGAACTGACCGACGAGGATTTCGTGCGCACCGCCCGCGCCAAGGGCGCGACGCCCGCCTACGCGCTCTGGCGTCATGTGGTGCCGAACGCGCTGATCCCCGTCGTCACCATGCTCGGCCTGCAGATCTCGGTGCTGGTTGCCGGCACGGTGCTGGTGGAAAACGTCTTCGCCCTGCCGGGCATGGGCACGCTCGCCTATCAGGCGCTGGCCCAGCGCGACCTGATCGTGGTGCAGAATGTCGCTCTTTTCTTCGCGGCGATCGTCATGGGGCTGAACTTTGCCGTTGACGCGCTCTATGCCGTCATCGATCCGAGGTTGAGACGATGAGGCGGTTGCCGCTCTCCCTGCTCGTCGGAGGCGCGATAACCGCGCTCTTCGTGACGACGGCAATTCTCAGCCGCTTCTGGACGCCGGCCGATCCGACCATGATCAACATTCCGGCGCGGCTGAAGCCGCCAGGTCCTGGCGGTCTTCTCGGCGCCGATCACTTCGGCCGGGACGAGGCTTCGATGATCATGGCGGGCGCCTGGACCTCGCTCAGCATCGCCTTTTCCGGGGTGCTGGTCGGCGGCGTTCTCGGCATCGCCCTTGGCACGGCAGCCGCTGCCATGCGCGGCCGTTTCGAGGCCGTGGTCATGCGGGTCAATGACGTGATCTTCGCCTTCCCGCCGGTGCTCTCGGCACTTCTTCTGGCAGCCGTCCTTGGCGGCGGACCAAAAACGACAATCACGGCCATCGCCCTCTTCATGGTGCCGGTCTTTGCCCGGGTCACGCGCGGAGCCGCCTTGCAGATTGCCGCCCGCGACTATATCCTCGCTGCCCGCATGGCCGGGAAATCCGGCCTGCGCATCACGCTCGAACATGTGCTTCCGAACATTGCGGCGCAGATCATCGTGCAGTTCGCCATCCAGACGGGGCTCGCGATCCTGACGGAAGCGGGGCTTTCCTTTCTCGGCCTCGGCGTATCGCCGCCGACGCCCTCCTGGGGCCGGATGCTGGCGGAGGCCCAGACATACCTGGCTGCCGCCCCGCATATGGCGCTAGCCCCGGGGCTTGCGATCTCGCTTGCCGTTCTCGGCCTCAATCTTCTGGGCGACGGGCTCGGCGAGATGGCCGACCCGCGCCGGAGGAATGGCCGATGATGCTGGAGATCGAAAGGCTGAAGGTAGCGTTCAGGCCCCGTGAGGGCGAACGCGCTGTGCTTCACGGCATCGACCTTTCGCTTGCACGCGGCGAGACGCTGGGCGTTGTCGGGGAAAGCGGCTCCGGCAAATCCATGCTGGCGCTGGCGACGATCGGACTACTGCCGCGCGGCGCTTCGGCCTCCGGGGCAATCCGCCTTTTCGGCGATGACCTTCTTTCGCTTTCCGAACGGCAGATGAGCGCGATCCGGGGCGAGAAGATCGGCATGATCTTCCAGGAGCCGATGACTGCGCTCAACCCGGCCATGACCGTCGGCAGCCAGATCGCCGAGGCCTTGCGCCTTCATCGCGAAATTTCCCGCGGAGGTGCGCGAAGCGAAGCGCTTCGCCTGATGGAGATGGTGCGGATCGCGAGAGCCCCGGACAGGACAAAGGCCTATCCGCACGAACTTTCCGGCGGAGAGCGCCAGCGCGTCGGCATCGCCATCGCGCTGGCGCTGAAGCCGGCGCTGCTCATCGCCGACGAGCCGACCACGGCGCTCGACG
>NZ_CFHTCS010000270.1:0-6126 GCF_984369615.1 Martelella sp.
CCGGCGGGCGCGACCGTCATGATCTCCACATTGCGCTTGCCGGGCACCGTCACCGCCTGTCCGGGGCCGTGCCCCTTGACCTCGGCCGAGGGCGAGAGCACGCGCAGCATTTCGGCGGCAAGCGCAAAACGCGCGCCGTCCTCGAAGGAGACCGTCAGCGTCTTGCGGTCCCGCGAGACGCGGATTTCGGTGGGGGTCGCGGTCATGGTCCATCCCGGCGGTTCGACAAAATCACGCGGCTGTGTTTCGCACTTCACTTGACGCTTGCCAAGGCCCGTTCCATGTTCCGGGCAAGGAGAAGTTCCGGTGAACCAGCATATCGTACACAAACAGCCCGTCGCGGACCGGCCGAGGCCGAAGGGGTCGACCATCGGCCGGCAGATCACATATTTGCGCGTTTCGGTGACGGATCGCTGCGATTTCCGCTGCACCTATTGCATGGCCGAAAACATGACGTTTCTGCCCAAGCGCGATCTTCTGACGCTGGAGGAGCTGGAACGGCTCTGCAACGCCTTCATCGACAAGGGCGTCAGGAAACTGCGGCTGACCGGCGGCGAGCCGCTGATGCGCAAGAATGTGATGCAGCTGATCCGCAATCTTGGACAGCGCATCGACGAGGGCGCGCTTGACGAGCTGACGCTGACGACCAACGGATCGCAGCTTTCGCGCTTTGCGGACGAGCTTCATGCCGCCGGCGTGCGGCGCATCAACGTCTCCCTCGACACGCTCGACCCGCAGAAGTTTCGCGCGATTACCCGCTGGGGCGATTTCGACAAGGTGATGGCCGGGCTTGAGGCGGCCCGCAAGGCGGGGTTGAAGGTCAAGCTCAACGCCGTCGCCCTTGCGGGCTTCAACGAGGACGAAATTCCGGAGCTCCTGCGGTATGCCCATGCAGAGGGCATGGACCTGACGCTGATCGAGGCCATGCCGCTCGGCGAGGTCGACACCGACCGCTCCGCCCAGTATCTGCCGCTGAGCAAGGTCCGTCGCGACCTTCAGGAAAGGTTCACCCTCACCGATATTCCTCTGACCACCGGCGGCCCGGCCCGTTTCGTCACCGTTGCCGAGACCGGCGGCAAGCTCGGCTTCATCACGCCGCTGTCGCATAATTTCTGCGCGGCCTGCAACCGCGTGCGGCTGACCTGCACCGGCATGCTCTATCTCTGTCTCGGCCATGACGACAATGCCGACTTCCGCAAGGTGCTGCGCGACAATCCGGATGATGACGCCGTCCTGCATCGCGCGATCGACGCCGCCATCGCCAGAAAACCGAAAGAGCACAATTTCGAGCTCGATGAGATGCACTCGCGCGTTGCCGTTGCCCGCCACATGAGCATGACCGGCGGCTGATCCGTTCGCAAAGCGTGACACAGATCACTTCTCAATCTCGTTGATCGTCTATATGAACAAGACATAAGATAACGAGACCAATGATGCGCACCTCCTCCAATGTCACCGGCGCCGCCTTCATGATCGCGGCGATGGCCGGCTTTTCACTGACCGACGCGACCGCGAAACTTCTGACCGAGGAAATCGGTCTCGGCCAGATCATGTTCGTCAGAGGGCTCATCCTCACCGCTTTCACGGTTCTGATCGCCTGGCGCAGCCGCGCTCTTTCTCGCCTGGGCGCGGTCTCCGATCGGCGCGTGATCGCGCGCAGCCTGTGCGAACTGGTTGCCGCCGTCGCCTTTCTCCAGGCGCTGAAGCAGATGCCGCTCGCCAATGCCGCCTCGATCATCCAGTGCCTGCCGCTTGCGGTGACGCTGGGCGCGGCGCTTTTCATGAAGGAGCCGGTCGGCTGGCGGCGCTGGAGCGCCATCATTGTCGGCTTTGTCGGCGTGATGATCATCATCCAGCCCGGTCCGGACGGTTTCCAGCAGGGCGCGGGCTATGCCGTGGTCGCCATGCTCGCGGCTTCGGCCAGGGACCTTCTGACCAAGACGATCCGCTCCGACGTTCCGGCCATCATCATCACGCTGGCAACCGCGGTGCTGCTGACGATCGGCGGCGCCGTGCTCGGCACGATCGAGCAGGACTGGAGCATGATGAGCTGGCCGATCATGCTGAAGCTCGTGCTCGCCGCCCTCTTCCTCCTGTCCGGCTACCAGTTCGTCGTCTTTGCCGTACGCCTTGCCGATATTTCCTATATCGCGCCCTTCCGCTATGCCGGGCTGCTGTGGGCGACGCTTCTGGGCATCCTCCTGTTCCGCACATACCCGGACGCCAATGTTCTCATCGGCGGCGCCATCATTGTCTGTGCCGGCCTCTATTCCTTCTACCGCGAGCGCAAGAAGGGGCTTGAGCCGCTCGCCGAAACGGGTCAGCCGGTCGCCTCCGAAGGCGGCGGCCCGCTCGTCAGGGCGGAGGAAGACCTGCTGGAGGAGAGAAAATGACGCCGCTTCCCGCCGTCATCCTCGCCGGCGGCGCGTCGCGACGCATGGGCGCGGACAAGGCGATGCTGATGCTTGAGGGCGAGACGCTGCTGCGTCGCGCCCATCGCCGGATCGCACGCCAGGCCAGGCCGGTTCTCGTCAGCCGTCACGGCGATGACCTGTCCGCGCTGCCCGACGCCACCATTATCCGCGACGCCGGCAGCGCGCATGAGGGCCCGCTTGCCGGCATTCTCGCCGCCCTTTCCCACCTTCGCGCGCACGCGCCCGGGGCGACGCACATGGTCTCGCTCGCCGTTGACACGCCCTTCTTCCCGGCCGATCTCGCTGAACGCCTGTCCGCCGCCGGGCCCGCGGCCGACATGATCGTGCTTGCCCGCTCGGCAGGCCGCGTCCATCCTGTCTTCGCCCTCTGGCCGCTTGCGCTGCGCGACGCGCTTTCAAACTGGCTTGCCTCGGGCTCCAACCGGAGACTGATGGATTTCGTCGCGGACCACCCATGCCGCACCGTCGACTTCCCGCTGATTTCGACTGAGGACGGCGCGGTCGATCCGTTCTTCAACATCAACACGCCGGATGATCTCGACGCCGCCCGCCGAATGGCAAAACGGATCACCCACACCTGAAGGCTGTTGCGCCGCGCGCGATCCCGGCATAGAGCATGGCGGAAAGACAACGGGATGACCGTAATGGCGCGCAAGATCGACGAGGAAAAGCTGGCAAAGGCCTATAACCGGGCGCTCTCGCTTGAAAAGGCGGGCAGGCTCGCCGAAGCGGCGGACGCCTACCGCGCGGTTCTGGCGATCGACCCGGACGACCATGGCGGCGCTGCCGTGCGCCTTGCCGCCATGGGCTTTGCGGACGCGCCGAAAAAGGCGCCCGACGCCTATGTCGAGACGCTGTTCGATCAGCATGCCGAGGATTTCGAGGATATTCTCGTCGACCAGCTCGGCTATTGCGTGCCGATGATCATGCGCCAGCGCTTTCAGACGCTTGCGCTCGGGCCGTTCGCGCGCATGCTCGACCTCGGCTGCGGCACGGGGCTCGGCGCCAGCGCGCTCGCAGACATGGCGGAAGATATCACCGGGCTCGACATTTCGGAGAAAATGGTCGAGATCGCCTACGAGAAGGAGCTCTACGACACCCTGTTTGTCGCTGAGGTCGAGGAGTTCCTGCATGACGACGGCGAAGAGAGATTCGACCTGATCATCGCCGCCGACGTGCTGCCCTATCTCGGCACGCTCGACGCGTTCTTCTCGGGCGCGGCCAAAAGCATGGCCGGCGGAGGCATCCTCGCCTTTTCCGCGGAAACGCTGCCCGATGACGTGTTGACGGGACGCGACTACATGGTCGCGCCGCATCACCGGTTCGCGCACAGCCTCGCCTATCTGACGGAAAGTCTGGAAAAGGCCGGGTTCCAAACGGTCGACGTCACCGACATCAATGTCCGCTTCGAAAACGGAAAGCCGACGCCGGGCTATCTGGTGATTGCCCGCTACTCCGAAGTGTGAGAACGCCGGCCGGCGGAGAAAAAACGCCACGGCGTGTACCAGCGCCAGTCAGGGTCCAGCGTCTCGGGCACGGGGTCGAAGCCGTGAGTGCCCCCCGGCCCGCAGCGCCCCACGCGAAACAGCGTGAGAAAGCCGCCCGCCCAGAGTCCGTGGCGGGCGATCGCCTCATAGCCATATTCCGAACAGGTCGGCAGGTGCCGGCAGGACTGGCCGATCAGGCTCGAAAAGGTCAGTTGGTAGAAGCGGATGAAGGCCAGGCCGAACAGGCGGCCGGGGGTCTTGCGAAACGGGCCCTGCCAGTTGCGTGAGGACCTTGTCCCGCCATGTCTCTCACACATCTGTCCGGACGGCCTTTCTCAGGTCCGGCTCGGCGGCATCGCATGCGTCGAGCGCCTTCACCAGAGCCTCGAAGGTCAGCATCACCGAGGCGTGGCGGGCCGGATAGTCCCTGACCGGCAGGAGACAGCGCATTTCGGCAAACCGTCCGGCGGGGCCCTCGCCGCCGTCCTTCAGCATCGCCAGCATCGCGTCCCGCGCCGTGCGGATCTCGTCAGGCGTCGCGCCGATGACCGAGGCGGCCATGATCGCCGAGGACGCCTGGCCGAGCGCGCAGGCCTTCACCTCATGGGAAAAATCGCTGACGGCTCCGTCCGCGAGCTTCACATAGACCGTCAGCCGCGAGCCGCACAGCCTGGAATGTGCCGAGGCGCCGGCATCGGCGGCGTCCAGAACCCCCAGCCGGGTGACATTGCCGGCATGGCTGAGGATGCGCGCGGAGTAGATATCGTCCATGGTCGCTTTCCGTAAGGCCCTGCCCGAAGAGGGCGGACCGCGATGACTTGCTACAGGAAAACATGGGCGTTCGGCAAGTCCGCGGCAAGGCCGGCGGATTGCAAAGCCGTCGCGCACGGTCTATCAACGCCGGCAGGAAAAGGCCCGGCAATGACAGGAAAAACCATGCCGCACTTCTCAAAACCGCCGCAGGACAAGGCCCTGCTCGACGAGGCGACCGTTTTCACCCCCCGCTTCGATGACAAGGGGCTGATCACGGCGGTCGTCATCGACGTCCGCGACAATGCGGTGCTGATGCTCGCCCATATGAACGCCGAGGCGCTGTCGCTGACGCTCGAGACCGGCTTTGCTCATTATTACAGCCGGTCGCGCAATGCGATCTGGAAGAAGGGAGAAACCTCCGGCAACCTGCAGAAGGTGGAACAGGTCGTGACCGATTGCGATCAGGACGCGGTCCTGCTGAAGGTCTCCATGACCGGCCATGCCGCCGCCTGCCACACCGGCCGGCGCTCCTGCTTCTATCGCGCCGTGACGACCGAAAACGGCGCCGCCGCCCTAGCAAGCATCGACGACGACCGCGCTTTCGATCCCGAAACGGTCTACGGCAAGTAGATCTCAGCCGGCAATATAGGACTTGATGTGCTCGGCCTCCTGCTCGACCTCGCGGATGCGCGACTTGACCACATCGCCGATCGAGATGATGCCGGCGAGCTTTCCGTCGACTTCCACCGGAACATGGCGGAAATGCCGCTTGGTCATCACCTCCATCAGTTCGTTGACCGTGGTGCCTTCGTCGCAGCGGTAGACGTTGTCCGTCATTTCCTGGGAGACCGGAGCGGTCAGGGCACGCGCGCCGTGCTTGCCGACGGCGGCGGCGAGGTCGCGCTCGGTGAAGATACCGGCGATCCTGCCGCCCTCGTCGGCGATCACCACGGCGCCGATGCGGTTCTGGTGGAGGATCACCGCCACCTCGGAAATTGACGTCGTCGCCGGCGCGGTCACGACCGCCCTGCCCTTCTCGTCCAGTATCATCCTGACAGTGATCGCCATCAAAACCTCCTCGTTTCAGGCACCTTCCTCGCATCCCTCCTCCAGGACGCCGCGCACGGGAATATGGTGCATGAGGATTGGGGCGATTGCAAGAAAAGCGTGCCGGCGGCTCCTTCCCCGATGCACTAGAAAATCAGCGTGCGCGGCGTCTTCACGTCAAACAAGGGAAAGGCGAGGAAGCCGAACAGGAAACCGCCGACATGGGCCTGCCAGGCGATAGCGCCGGCGCTGACGCCGACGAAGCTGACGCCGACGGCGACCAGCAGATTACCGACGAGCCAGACGAGCACGAAAGCGCGCGCCGTCGGATCGGCAAAGACCGCGCCGATCGAAAGCCGCGGCCCCAGATGCGCCTGCGGCAGGAACCGTCCGCCGGCAAAGAC
>NZ_CFHTCS010000271.1:0-6099 GCF_984369615.1 Martelella sp.
CAGACACTACGGTGATCACCCTCACGCCTGACGGCGCCAAAAAGCCAGTCGATCAAGAGCCAGCGCACGGCACGCTCACAAGTCACCGTTGTCAAGCTTGCCCCATCAGTGATGATGATCATGGACGCTTCCACGATTAACTACCCTCGTCGAAACTCTCGTTCGTCCAATAAGGGCTACCCCAAGGGACCTACCAACCAAAACAAGCTGCATTCGAAACGTCATCATGGGGCCATTAAGCGGATATATATACGCCATGTCAACGGATTTATATCCGCCTATACAAATTGACCAGATAGCGGATAACATTCCGCACATGGCAGAAACCGTTCAGGATCGCATTAAGAAGCTATTGGCCCTCCGAAAGGTGACGCCTCAACGAGCAAGTATTGAGGCTGGAATGAGCCGCGATGCCTTGCGGACGCTATTTCGTCACCCTGAGAGAAATCCTTCAGCGAAGATGTTGAGCGGACTCGCTCAAGCATATGACGTCAGCACTGAGTGGTTGCTCAACGGCGGCCCAATGGCTGACGAAGAAGACGCCAACTGTCGTTCTGTCCCGTTGGTTTCCTTTTTAAACGCAGGACAACTATCCGAGCCTAGCCGCCGTGTAGAAAATGCATCGAGTCAAGAGAAAATTCACGTCTCCGGTCTCCCCGATGGAAATTGGATCGCACTGAACGTGGAGGAAGATTCGATGAATCTCTATTCTCCCCCTGGCTCGATAATATTCGTTAATAGGAACGAGCAAGACGCCGTGGACGGTGGTTTTTATGTCGTTCGTACTGATCACGGAGAGGCAATCTACAAACGATACCGTAGCGACCCGGATCGGCTAGAGCCGGAATCTACAAATCGTGAACACCAAACGATATTTCCACGTGGGCCGCTAACGATTATCGGACGCGTTCGCTTGAACCTTTTCAAGTTCCCCAGCTAACTCTTATTTGTTCAATACCAGACCTGATCAGAACGTCGGGTAGGTTAACGCTACCCTTAACGTTTGTCATCTAATTTAGCGTATTATTATCCTCTTTTGATGTTGACGCGTATTTATGTCCGCTATACCCTTCGCCTTCGTTCCCTCTTTGAGCTCCGCGTAGAAACGCTTCTTAGGCCCAAAGAAAGTAACAGAGCTTAGGAAGGATCAACAATGCGCGTGCCTAGCATCTATGGTTTAGTGGCTTGCTCTCTTAAGGACTATACCATCAGCTACCGACAATCATCCGCGAAACCTCGGACAGCCGGGGCTAAGCAAAGTCTGGCTCATGAAAAGATCAACGCCCTACAGTCAGCCTGCGTTCGAACTGCATCTTGGCTTGGCTTCGTGATTGGGTTCTGCAGCGGCATGAGCACTACTGCCGTATTGGCTCTCTCCATCCTTGGCAACTGAACACGACTGCCAGCATAGCAAATGGAGGCTGCGATGAGCGTCTACCTGATCAGGGCATCAGAAACCAAGAAACTACATGGCATCGTCTGGGGCAGTCTCGATCAGATCTGGGATGTCGTCGACGAGATCGAAGAACCCGAGTTCTTCGAATACGCGAAGCTTAAGCCCGGCGGCCTGATCTCACCAACCGGAATTGATCCTGCAAAAACATCCGAGACCCGCTTTAGCGAGATACCGCCCCTTCCAAATGGCGGTTTTCTGCCCGCTGACCTCGACCCCTCAGAACGAACATTTGACGCACTATTCGATCCGGACGACCTTCGCTGGCGCCGGTTCGATGACACCCTTGGTAAGCACGGAATGGTGTCTCGGATACTTTCGGCTATCGACGCTCAGAATGGCGACGAAGCATGAACTCCCATATCCACCTTCTTTCGCGCAGCTCCCACCCAAGGCTGTCCATGAGCAAGCAAGCGTCCGCACGGGAGCGCTTGGAAAGCTATCGTGCGTTGATTACCAGCGCCGCGCCGCTCGCTGACGTAATGGTCGACAATGAAGCCATGCATCTGGAGATATCCGGTCCGGAAGAGCCGGAAATCATCTGCTCGATTCCAACATCCTGCCCGGCAGACAACCGCGAACTAATCCGCCAGCATATCGACATCCCGGCTGACCTGATCGGCATGCTGGATGCAGCTGCCCGTCGTGATGCGCAACGGCGCCGCGAGATTGAAAAGCTGCGGCAAGAACTGGAAACAAAAGGCGGCAAGCCCGCAAGGGACTATGCCGCCGAGTGCGCCATGAAATGCGCCGACCCTGCCTTTAGACAGTTTTTGATTGAAAGACACGATCTGCCGAGCCCTGCCACAGAACAGACGGCTGCCACGCGCGTGAGATCCGCCCTCGCGATAGACGGCCGTGTTGCCCTCAATTCAGATCCCGACGCCGCGTCGCGATGGCGACGAATGGCGCGTGAATTCGAAACGTGGAGACAGCGAAAATGACGATGACGGAAAACGTAGAGACCACCAAACCCACACGTCGACTCCGCGCGACTGAGAGTGGCCTGCGCAAGGCCCTTCTCGCCGCGAGAGCGGCCGGATTTACCGTGGAACGCTTGAATGTACTGGGTGGGGAGTATGAGATCCATTTTGCAGGCGTTGCGCACGATGCACCCTCACCTGATGATGAAGACCTCGAACAATGGTAGCGAAGAAGTTGAAAGTCGAATATCCAGGCTTGATCCGCGAGGCCCTTCCTTCCGGCAATTTTCGCTGGCGCGTAAGACCTGAAGGAAGACCGAAGCAGAAGATTCGTATCCATTGCGGCCCGGGCGACGAAGATTTCCAGAGGCAATATCTGGCTGCTCGCCGCGGTGACAAACCAGAGCCACTCCGCAAGGCGTCAGACTATGCTAAGCCAAGGTCAATCGGGTGGCTCATCAACAGCTACTTCGAGTACCTTGAAAAACGGGTGAGCGCTGGAACAACCAGCGCTAAAACACTGAAAAAGAAGAAGAACCTTCTTTACAGACTGCTGAAAAACCCTGACAGGGTGATGCTCATCCCGACCGAGAAGCTGATAACATTCCAAGACGCAATGAGCGCTTCGCCGGCCCAGGCCGACGCCTTTATCGAAGCGGTCGCCGTCATGTATGACTGGGCAATCAAACGCCGCTACATCGCTCAGAACCCGGCAAGAGGGATCGACAAGATTTACAAAAAGGGGAACGGAGCTACCCCCTGGAAGGCGGAGGATGTACGTACCTTTCTGGCCCATCATCCACAGGGCACAAAAGCCCATGTCGCCATGTCAGTCTTGCTCTGGACTGGTTGCCGCATCGAAGACCTGACGATCTTGGGCTATAGCCATGAATGCATGATAGACGGTGTCGAAGCGCTTCGCTGGATGCCTCGGAAGAAAGGGTCAACAGAAGTCACAATTCCTCTGCTTCCTCCGCTGAAGGAAGCGATCCGAGCTGCGGAGCACAAGGGTAAAACATATGTCGTCGGTCGTGGAAACAGACCATTTGCAAGCGGCGACAGCTTGTCCTCGATGTTCAAGCGCTGGTGCGGTGATGCAAACCTTGGGCACCTCTCCGCTCATGGCGTCAGAAAGGGCTTGGCGGAACTGCTCGCTGAACTCGGCTGCAGCCAATACGAGATCATGGCAATCCTTGGTCATTCCGAAGCCAGAACAAGCGAAGTCTACACGCGGCGCGTCGAGCGCTGGAAACTTGCGCTCGGCGCCATGGACCGCATCGATGTGTCACACGCCTGGAAATAATACCTTTCACCTGCATGATAGCCACGCGGCCAAATATCTTCATTTCGACGGAAAGCCGTCACTAGAATAGAAACAATCGGCAGATGCCATAGTTCAATTCAGGCTGGCACCCAGGTGCCGTGCAAACCTTGCGGCACGCGTTGTGGGAGCCCCAGACGCAGCATCGGCGCCTCTGAGATCCTGTCCGCATCGAGCAAAACGAACTCACTTGCCCCCTTTTCCGGATCATAGAGATAGGTGGCGAGCCAGCCAGCAGTTTCGCCTTGCCCTCTCGGAATGAAGACAGCTTCTCCGGCAATCCGGTTGCCGAAGTCGTGGGCGGAAATGTCGCCGGTTTCGGTATCAACCCGTAGCAGGCAGTTGAATGTGGCTGATGCGCCATTGCCGCCGGTCAGCGTCTCGGTGAGCGTCGGCGCAAAGATATATCGGCTCGACACCGAAGACCGCCGCTCATCGATGCGCGGAAACTCCACCACCTTGTCAAACCAGCTTTGCTCGCGGATCTTTCCGGTCGACGTGTTGAGCACGAGACGGTGCAGTCGCGGCGGCTCTGTGTTGCGTTCACCGTAACCGAAATAGAGCTTCTGATGCTTCACGTAGTCAACGACGATCTCGTTTCCGCGTTCGAAGCCGTTTGCAAAATGAAACACGAAAAACGCGTCGGCTTCGAACCAGCGCAGTTCGCCTCCATCCAACGGCATTACCGCGATTCGCAGCCCGAGTTCAGGGCGCCACTGGATGAACGACTCGCCTTCCATCATCTTTTGCATGTCGAAGACGGCCGGGCCGATTAGAAGAACCAGATAGCGCTCAGTAAGGACGAAGTCATGGATCATGCTGGCGGCCGCAAGCCTGATATCAAAGCTGCGGCGAAGTCGCCCGTCGCGACCGATGTGGTGAATGGTGACTGTTGGCGACATTACATCGTAATTCAGCGCGAAGAGATCGCCGGTCACGGGATGAACGCGGTTGTGTGCGCCCATCATGATCGGCCTCTCGGTTCCTGCCGTAAAGGGACCGAGTGTCTCAAGCTCCGGGCCGATCTCCCAGGCAGGCTCTCCCTCGCCCATCGCCAGGAGGTGGTCGCCATGCTGCATCACGCCGACAAAGGCCGAAGCCTTGAATGGATTCTCCGGGTCATCATCTGGTCCAAGCAATGCGGGATCAACGGGAGACGGGGTCATCAGGCCACCGAAAACGGCATGTCCAGCCAGGTCCTCGATCTCGAAACTGCGGGTGCGCACATATCTGTTGCGATACCGCACCTGTCCGTTCTCAAAGGTGATCGCATGCAGCATGCCATCGCCTTCAAGCGGGTAGTTGTAGGACGTCGGCTCAAAGCGCGGATTAGGCCCGTTGCGGATATAGCTGCCCGCCAGATCCACGGGGATGGCCCCTTCAAGAACCTCAAGACCTGTTGCATCGATCTCCGCACCGATAGGCGCGAAATTGCCCGACAGGTGAGGATTGTCCGAACGCCATGAAATTGATTCCGTGATGCGATTCCGGCCCATGCGCAACTCCTCTTTGCGGTTCAGAACGGGAAAGATCGACGGACATTAACGGAGGAAGCGTTGCTGCCGCAATGGGTCCGCGGAGAGGACTGCCCCTGTCTCGAATTCTATCAACGGGGCAAGCGGTGGCGCTATGGATGACGTCGCTGGACCTGAGAACAGGCACCACACGACAGCAGCATTTCTTGGCTTCAGGGATGCAACCGATCGGACAATTGCGAGCAAATGTGCCCCACGCCTCGTTCGGCGTGGTACATAATTTGGATCAAATGCCTGAAAAATAAGAGATAAAATCTCAAAATGGTGCGGTCGAGAAGACTCGAACTTCCACGGGTTGCCCCACAGCGACCTCAACGCTGCGCGTCTACCAATTCCGCCACGACCGCATCGTGGTAGGGCCGGTTTGTGCCGGCGCCGCTGCATGTAGCAAAAGCCTTCTCGGCGCACAAGCGTCTGTGACGGTTTTTTTTCATTTCGGCGGGAGAAACTTTCAGGCGCTCCCGGACCGACTTTTTGCGCCCGCCCTTTCGCCTTGCCGCCGACCGTGAAATCTGCAAGGAGAACGCCGAAGGACGAAGCCATGGAACGACGCGAAATCGATTTTCTGATGCATGCCGGGCCCGGCGCGCCGCCGGTAAGATGGCGGGTTTCGGAGGGGCTTGTCCCCTATCCCGAAGCACTTGCCACCATGGAACGGGAGGTCGATCTGATCGCCCGCGGCGAAGCGGACGAGCTTGTCTGGCTGGTCGAGCACCCGCCGCTTTACACCGCCGGCACAAGCGCGGTTCGGCAGGATCTCCTGACGCCCGACCGCTTTCCCGTCTTCGAGACCGGACGCGGCGGCGAATACACCTATCACGGCCCCGGACAGCGGGTCGCCTATCTGATGCTCGACCTGAAGCGGCG
>NZ_CFHTCS010000272.1:0-6098 GCF_984369615.1 Martelella sp.
TGCATGCGCGCGCGTTCGACGATCGTGCGGTTATTGCGAAGAAGCGCATTGATTTCGTCGGCGAGCGGTTGGATTTCGACGGGAAAGGCGCCTTTCATTTCCCCGTCGCCCTGTTCGGAAATAGTGCTGAGCGCCGCGCGGGCCCTGTCCAGCGGACGCAGGGCCCACAGAATGATCAACCCGTTCAGGAGAATGCTGGCGATGCCGAAGAGCGCGAGAGCGATATAGAGCCGGCGCGAGAACCAGCGCACGTCATTGTCCACCGCATCGCGGTTGCCCGATACGCGCACCCGGGTCGCCCGGTTCTGATCGTCCATCACGACCACCGTCTCGATCACCGCCAATTCGTTGTCGTGGTCGTCGCGAACGACATAGGTCCGCCGAAAGTCACCGTCATACGGCACTTCACTGACCGGCTTGAGCGGCAGTTCCTCTCCCCCGAGCGAGGGGGAGCGCAGTGCTTCTCTCTTGTCGTCATAAAGCGGATCGACCACCCAGTACCAACCGGTCTGCGGTTGCTTGTAGCTGAGGTTCCCGAGCTGCGGCGCGCCGGTCAGGTCCCCGTCCTCGTCGATCGACACGGAGTTGACGACATTGAACATCTCGGCCTGCAGAAGCTGGCGGAAACCGCGCTCGGCGGCATTTCTGTAGAGCGCGGAGATCACCACCGCAATCACCAGAAGCGCGATGACAAACCAGACCGTCGTCAGCGCCAGGGAGCGCAGCGTCAGGGAGTTTGCCCATTTCATTCAGGCACCTGCATGCGGTAGCCGAGACCGCGGACAGTCTCGATCCATTCCGGCCCGATCTTCTTGCGCAGACGTCCGACGAAGACCTCGATCGTGTTGGAATCCCGATCGAAGTCCTGATCGTAAAGATGTTCGGTCAGTTCCGTGCGCGAGACGACCTCGCCCTGGTGGTGCATCAGGTAGGACAGCAGCCTGTACTCGTGCGAGGTCAAGCGCAGCAACTCGCCGTTGAGCGTCGCCTTGGAGGCCTTCACGTCAAGCGCGATCGGCCCGCAGGAGATCGTGCTGGCCGCATGTCCGGCCGCCCGGCGGATGAGCGCCCGGATGCGCGCCATAACTTCCTCGATGTGGAAGGGTTTGGTCACATAGTCGTCGGCGCCGGCGTCGATGCCGGCAACCTTGTCGCTCCAGCGATCGCGCGCCGTGAGAATCAGTACCGGCATCTTTCGCCCGGCGGCGCGCCATTTTTCCAGAATAGACACGCCGTCCAGCGCCGGCAGGCCGATATCGAGAATCACGGCATCATAGGGTTCCGTGTCGCCGAGGAAATGCCCTTCGACGCCGTCATAGGCACAATCGACAACGTAGTCGGACTCCCTCAGCATCTGAGCAAGCTGCCGGTTGAGGTTTTCATCGTCTTCGATGAGCAGGATACGCATGTCGGTCAACTCACTGTTTGCGGACAGGGACTTCGGCAAGGCGCAAGGGCCGCGGGACGATCAGCTCGCGGGAACGGTTCGGGTAATCTTGCGCGGCATATTTCCGTTGTTTGCGGGGATGATGACGGTCACCTGGCAGCTGCTGCCGTCCTGCGTCGGCACCGCGGACAACAACTCTCCGCCGGTGCTCCTGACGACCGCCGCCGCCGCCGCCGCGCAGTCGGCAGAGATTGCGCCGCCGGTCTGAGCGGCAAGGAGCAGGCCGGCGGCCGGCGCCATCCGCAATGCAAGCATCGTCTTGCGCATCATAATGTTTCCCAAAGAAATTCACTTTGCCCTTACTGATAAGAATAGTTGGCTGAACTGCAAATGAATAGTCCCATAGACGCAGGCAAAACCCACGGCTGCCGGAGCGCTTGGCCCCGGCAGCCGGTTATCGCACCGTGCGTCAGCGGCTCAGCGTGCCCTTGGCCGCTATCCGGCCGAAAAGCGCGACCAGCCCGCCGGAAGCGCCGGCGAGCGTGGCAATGGAGGCGGCCAGTTCGCTCTGCGTGCCGTCGTCCAGATAGAGGCCGCCCATCTGGAAAAGAGGAGCGGCGATGGCCAGAAGCGCGCCCCATACCGTCTTCGAAAGATACCATTTCTTCGTATTATCCATGTCATTTCCTTTCTGTTCAGACCGCAAGTAAAAATGTGCGGACGAGGGCCGTGCCGAGCGGCACCTTCCGCCCCAGTTGACGAAGCCGGACCGCAAAAACCGTCGCGGGAAGACCGAAGTCGGAGATCTGCTCGGCCTCCGGATAGAGCCATTGCGGCACGGCGGTCTCGATGCTGCGCAGCAAGGTTGCGCCGGCGAAAATCTCCAGGCGGTAGGCTTCGGCGTCCTCGTCCTTCGGAATGTCGGCAGCGGCCCAGTCATCGGCGTCGAGGCGGGAGCGCCGCACCCAGCTGAAGGCCAGGTCACCGGAATTGAGACGCCGAACCTTCAGCTGCACCGGCGACAGAGGCGTCTCCGCCCTGATGCCCCCGGCAAACTGATAGGGCGCGCGCGGATCGGCCTGGCCGTTGGCGGTTTCGACGACATAGTTCCGCGATAGCCCCACATGCCTGCTGCCAAGCCCGACCGGGACAACGGAAGCGTTGAGAACGACGGCGTCATTGCCCGTCTCCGCGCCCGCCAGCATGGCGTCCTCGGTTCCGTGAAGACCGCGCAACAGGCCCTCCAGCCGCCAGCGCCCGGACGAGATTTCCGTGGCCCGCAGGAAGCCGATGATCTCGAACACGCCATTGCCGGCCCTCACGGCAATGCGGTTCTCGCCGTTCAGCACGGCCGTTCTCGTCGCCGATGCGAGACCGCCGAAATCCAGATCGACGACGAGGGCGCGGGTGAAGTCGAACCGCCCGCTCGCGCCGGGCTGAAGCGGGGCGGCAAGCCGCGCCGTTGCCGCCGGCCTGTCGATGACCGCGCCGGTCTGATAACCTTCATCCGTCGACGAGGAGGCGACGAACGCACGGCGGAAGGGGCGGGAGAAGACCGCAACCCGGGCGAAATCCTCGGCCGGTCCCGGTGCGTCGCGCGCAAGGTCGAGAAAGATCACCCTCGGCGAGAAACCCTCCGAGGCGGCGTCATGCGCAAGGCGCGCGTTTTCGCCGGCGCCCGGGGCCGTGCCGGCAGACGGCGAAAACGACCGCGCCTCCAGCCGGATCGTCTCGGCGACCTCAAGCCGCGTCACCATGAAGCGTCCGGCCGGCCCGCCTTCGAGCCGGAACACATCGCCGATTTCCAGAGCGCGCTCCTGCGGCGAAAGGTCAATCTGCAGGGTCCGCATGCCGCAACGGCTTTCGCGCAGCAGCGCGTGGGCCCGCTCCAGCGCCGTCGCCTCCGAAAGGACCGTCGGCAATGCGAACCGGAGCACCCGATCGCTGACCGCCGTCGCGCGGCTCGCGCGGGCGCTTGCCTGCGCGTAATCGGCTTCCGGATCGAAATAGGTGACGGCAGCCTCGCCCGGTATATCGCTGCCGTGAAGCCGCGTCTCGCGCCACGGGCCGGCGTCGGCGTCGCGCTCGGCAACAATATCGATCACGCGCGGCGAAAGGCTGGCGCGCTGGCGCGAACGGAACACCAGGCCGTCGGCCGTTTCGATACAGTCCGCAGAATAGAGCGAGAGCAGCGGCTCGATCAGGTCGCGCGCCGCATCAATATCGGCCTGCAGATAGCCTGTCAGATCACCGCTCAGCAGGCGCGTGTCGCAATCGTTGAAACCGTGATCGGCAAGAAGCGCGCGTACGGCGTCGGCAAGCGTGGTCGCTCCCAGCCTGCCGTTCAGCCAGTGCCCGGTCGTCCAGTTGGCGCCGTCGCTCCACAGCGCTTCGTTCTGCGGAAAGGCCGGATAGGGCCGGATGTCCCAGCACCAGAGGAAAATATGGTCAGGATCGACCATGCCGGCAGGCGCGCTGGCGCCCGTCCAATACCCAAGATGCGCTTCCAGGAAGCGGCGCTGCTCGTCGTCGGAACGCCGGCGGCTCGAGAAATGGGGATAGGCGGATTCCGCCGATTTCGGATCGGCAAAGACATTCGGCTGGCAGCTTCCCTTGTCGACCGCCGGACATCCGAGCTCGGTGAACCAGATCGGCTTTTCCATGGGAACCCAGGCGGTGGGCGCAACTGCCTCGCCGCCGCCGATCCGGTCGAAATGCCTGTTCGACCACCAGCCCGCAAGGTCCTTGTATCTGTAGACCCATGGCTTGTTCGCAAGTCCGTCGGTGATCGGCGTGCGTCGTCGCGTTACCCGATCCGCCTGGTCGATATAGTGCCAGTCGTATCCTTCGCCGG
Source organism: Martelella sp. (assembly GCF_984369615.1). Classification (NCBI taxonomy): domain Bacteria; kingdom Pseudomonadati; phylum Pseudomonadota; class Alphaproteobacteria; order Hyphomicrobiales; family Aurantimonadaceae; genus Martelella; species Martelella sp. The sequence goes on from NZ_CFHTCS010000272.1 coordinate 4,242, forward strand.
CTGCGATCTGCCCTTCAAGCCCGGCCGGATCGGTCGCGCTCTTGAACCCGTCCGGATTCTCCGAAGCAAGGTCGTCATCGCGCCAGTCCGACAACGGCATGTAATTGTCGATGCCGACGGCGGTGATATCGGGGCTCGCCCACAGCGGATCGAGGTTGAAGTAGATATTGCCGCTGCCATCATCCGGATGGAAACCGAAATACTCGCTCCAGTCCGCGCCGTAGGTGAGCGCCGTATCCGGCCCGAGGATGTTTCGCACGTCGCCCGCAAGCTCGATCAGCCCCTCGACGAAAGGAAAGGCGTCATTCTGATCGCGGATCGAGGTCAGGCCCTTCAGTTCCGAGCCGATGATGAAGCCGTCCACGCCTCCGGCGGCGGCGGCGAGATGCGCGTAATGCAGAACGAGACGCCGGTATCCGGCATCCGTGCCGGCAAAGGCGACACCCGTCGGTCCCGGCGTGAAATGATGCGGCTCGGCCGTGCCGAGAAACGCCTCCACCTGCGCTCTCGCGGTCGCGGTCCGGTCGCTCGAGCCGGAAACGCCCCTGGCGGGATGGCAGGTGATCCGGCCGCGCCAGGGATAGATGGCCTGCTCCGCACCGCCATAGGGGTCGGGCAGGCCGTTGGCCGCAGGCACGTCCATCATGATGAAGGGATAGAGAAACACCTTCAGCCCGCGCGACTTCAGGTCTGCGATCGCCGCCATCAGCCCGGCATCGTTGGGCGTGCCGCCATAGGCCGGTCCGCCCTCATGCGTGCTCACCACATGCGCCTCGTCGCGCTTGATGCCGGAAACGGACCAGGGCGTGCTCTCCTCGGCGCGAAACGGCGTCTCCACGCCCGGCAGAATGCGGCACTCACCCGCCCTCAGATCCGAGCCGAACCAGGTGACGACCAGCGCCACGCGCTCCAGATTGGGGCAAAGCGCGGTCAGTTCGTCGATCGAGGCTTCCCAGTCGGTCGCGCGGGTGAGCGTGTTGCGGTTCATGATCCGCTGGCTTCCGCGGCCGAGCGATTCTGTGACCGGATAAGGGCAGAGCCCGTGTTCGGTCGCGCCGGGAATGACGGCGATGGCCTTCACCCGGCTCTCGAGCGCTCCCGTCGGCTTCAGCACCTCGAACTGGATCACGGGGATGCGGTTGCCGAATCCGTCGAGCGGCAGGCGTTCGAAGACGACATAACAGAGCCCGCGATAGGCGGGCGCGTTGCCGGCGCCCTGCTTGGCCTCGATCAGGGGATCTGGCAACTGGCTGTCATCGCCCGGATAGAAGCGCATCTCGATGCCGGTCAGGTCCAGCTCGCGCCCGTCCGCCCAGACCCGCCGGATCGCGGCAACGGGGCCTTCACAAAGGCCGAAGGCGAAATTGCCGTAATAGGCAAAGCTTTCGAGCGTCGAGCCCGACGCCTTGCCGCCGGCGCGCTCCTCGACCACGTCTTCCTCGAATCGCGTCGCCCAGATCAGCGTTCCCCCGACCCGCGACGCGCCGTAGACGCGCGGAATGGCAACGCCCTCCTCCGCGCCGCCAACCCGGGCGGTCGGCAAATGGCGGCCGGCTGCCCTGCGGCCGCCGGAAAAGATGGATCCGTCGACCGCCGCGCCGGCGAGCGCGCCCAGCGCCCGCCCGGCAACGGCGCCGAACGGTCCGAGAACGCTGCCAAATGCGGCGCCTGCCGCCTGAAATAGGATCGTTGCCATGAGTTGAACCTCGACGAGAAGAACAGCGCGCCCGCCTGCCGCCGGCGCGATATGCGTGTTTGGATTTTCAACGACCGCGCCAAGGCGAGGCCCTGGACGATGTCCTCCGGCTAGCGCATCGGCCCGAAAATCGGGTCTGATTTTCGGAAAGCACGATGCGT
>NZ_CFHTCS010000273.1:0-6087 GCF_984369615.1 Martelella sp.
CACATCATACTGCGCGCCGTCGCCCTTGTAGCCGGACGCCATGGCATCCGGGCTCATGCTCTTTGCGATTTCCTCGATCCTGGCCTTCATGAACTGGGTCATCCTGATGTCGTTGTCCTTCCAGTCGAAGGTCATGCGCATCAGAGGACGGCCGTGGCGGTCCTTGTAGGTCGGATCGAGATCGAGGCAGGTGTCGCGATAGGCCATGTTGGAGCCATGAGAGCCGATCGAAAGGCTGTGGCCGTACCATTCGCCGACGGCCTCCTTCCAGCCCGCGCCCCAGGCCGGCGTGCTCGGCGGCAGCGACATCTGCTGGATCGGGCGGCCGCCGGTATGGCCGCAGGTGATATAGCTTCCGCCGATAAACCCTTCCTTGCCGAAATCAATCTGCGACATCGAGAAATCGTCGATCGACATGCCGCCCGCGCCGGTCCCCACGAACGGGTTGAAAACCTTGTCCCGGAACCACATGCTGGTGCCGCCGGTCATCTGGTAGGAATAGTTCCGCCCGACCACGCCTTCGCCGGTATCGGGATTGTAGGGTTCGCCGATTTCCGACAACAGCAGAAGATGGACATTGTGCAGCGAATAGGCGCAGACCAGCACGAGATCGGCCGGCTGGAACACTTCCTCGCCGGTCTTCTCGTCGAAATAGGTGACGCCCGTCGCGGTCTTGCCATCGGCGGCCTTTTCGATCTTCAGCACCTCCGAGCGGGTCCTGTAGCTGAAATTCGGCTTGCGTTTCAGCGCATCGATTATGCAGACCTGCGGCGACGACTTGGAGTAATTGTTGCAGCCGAAGCGCTCGCAGTAGCCGCAGTAATTGCACGGCCCAAGCTGCATGCCGTAATCATTGACATACTGGATCGAGGCATTGGCCGCCGGCCGCGGGAACGGATGGTAGCCCATATTGCGGGCGGCATCCGCGAACAGCTCCGAATCCCAGGTGTTCTTCAAGGGCGGCATCGGATATTCGGCCGAGCGCGGCGCTTCGAACGGGTTGCCGCCCTCCTGGATTTCGCCATTGATGTTGCCCGCCTTGCCGGCAATGCCGGCGACGCTTTCGAACTTGGTCATGTGCGGCTCCAGTTCCTCGGCCGTCACGCCCCAGTCCTGAAGCTGCATGCCTTCCGGAATGATGTCCGCGCCGAAGGTCTCCTCGACATAGGAGCGCAGCCGGTATTCGACCGCCTGCGGACGCCAGTTCTGGCCGTTCCAGTGGACGCCCGCGCCGCCGACGCCGTCGCCGGGCAGGAACGAACCGAGATGACGGTAGGGAAGCGCCGTCTCAGCCGTGTTGTGGCGCACGGTCAGCGTGGAGTTCACCGGCTTCTGCATCAGGTCGTAGCGGACGGCATATTTCAGCTCGTCGAAAATATTGGGATACTGGAAATCGGGCACCGTGCTGCGGTCTTCGCCGCGTTCGAGCGCGAGGATTTCGAGCCCCTCATTCGCCAGTTCCATGCCCATGATCGCCCCGGTCCAGCCGAGCCCGATGATGACGACGTCTTTTTTGGGATCTGTTCTCGTTGCCATGATCTACGCCCTGTCTCCGTTGATCGCCACGGGGCCGAGCGGATATCGCGCGTTCTCACGCCCCGGCCAGGAAGTAAAGGCGCCGCGCGCGCCGGGAAAGCCGATATAGACCCAGGCCTGCATATCGTGATTGCCGCCATAACCGGGATCGGCGAAATAACCCTCCTTGGTGTTGGCGAGCAGGAACTGGAAGAAATCGCGCAGCTCGGGCGCCAGCCCCACCTCGCCCTTTTGCAGCGATGTCAGCGCGGCATCCTGTGTTGCCGCTTCGAGATTTTCGAAACTGTCGCCATGCGTTTGGTTGCACCAGTCCTGAAAGACGGGGATCGCCTGGCGGTAGATCTCCGCCGGCGTCAGCGGGCTCTGGAAACCGAGCGTGGGATTGGCGGCGGGATCAAACGGCCCCTGCATGTACCAAGTGGCAGCCTTGCCGAAATTGCCTGCGAGCTGCCGGTCGATGAAGACCGGCACCCGACAGTCGATCGCCCCCGGGCCATTGCCGCCGGAGGGAATGAGGCAATCGCAGGCGGCCATGACGAACGCCCATTCGGCTTCGTTGAAATAGACCCGCTCATACTGATCGAGCGGCGGCGGGGCTTCCTTTTCGGGCGCTTGCGCCTTCACCGCGCCGGCAAGCGAAGCAATCGCCACCCCCGCGGCGCTCCCCTTGAGGAACCCGCGCCGGGATGGACGTCCTGGCATATCTCGCATGATGTCTCCCTCTCGCCGGCTGGCACCGGCCTTTTCTCCCCGCCGGTGCACGCCATCGATGATCTTGCAGGCAGCAGCGGCTTCATGACATCCGGACCGGGCCGAGCCGGACACGCACGTCTGTCGTGAACGACAGGACAACGCCAAAGTCTTCCATTTTGTTCCGTGTCCGCCGCCAAAAAATCTTTCGGCAGCCGAAGGCGCGCAGAACAGCCGCAGCAGGATCGAAACCCTGTTGCGGGCCGGCCGGGCATGATCCGGGCGGCCGGGTTACGCCGCCCGTTCAGTGGTCCGTTCTTCCTCCCACGCGCCGCCCGGGTGATATCGCCTTGCGATCCGCCCGTTCTTCAAGGCTAACAGATGCAGCCAGCGATTGTCGAACAGTGCCTTGACCCTGGGGTGCGCCTCGAGGATGCGGCTGATCTCCCCCTCCGGAGCCTCGATCAGCACCGACAGCCTCAGCGGCGTATGTTCCAGGCTTTCGCCATTGTGGAGGGCCTGCCACGGCAGACCGGGCCGCAGGCGGCCGCCATTGCCCTCGACGACGCCGACGCCGCCGACCACGTTATGGATGAGCTTGTTGCCGCCGCCGAAAACCTCCGGCGCGACGCTCGAGCCATAATATTGCAGGCTGATCCAGCTCGCGACGACGACGGGGGCGGTCAGGATCAGTTCCAGCGTCTTGAAGCCCTCGTCCGCGCGCCAGTCATAGCTGTGCAGAAAGGCCCGCCCGCCGAGGCTTTTCCCGGAAGTCAGATGGCGCGGCGCGGCAACAAAGGCGGCGCATCCGGCAAGGCCCCATTCGGGCCTGATCTCCGACCAGTCGGCGGCCCTGGCCGAAATCGACCGCGCGCTCGCGCCCGGCAGGCGCATCGCCCTTTCCGCGCGCGCCTGCGCGCCTGCTTGCCTCAGCCATGTCCGAAGTTGCTCCATCGCGTTGTTTTCGCGGGGCAAGTCTCCGTCGAACACCGTGACCTCGTCCGTCGTCGTATCGTGCAAGGCGGCAACAAAACGGGTATCCTCCGGCAGGTCGATGCCATGTCCTGGCAGGCCGGCGCGGGTCTCGTCATCGTTCAGCAGAGCGGCCAGCAGCCTTGCCGATACCTCGCCCGAATAGCCGCCGCAGGCGCCGCAGTGATAGGCGCTCCTGTGCGGATTGTTCGTGACATTTGCCCCATGACCGACCAGCAGAACCGTTTGGGCGTGCCCGCGCGTCAGGCTCATCGCCTTCAAGACGGAGGCAGCCGTGGCGGCCTTCGCCTCCGCGTCGAGCGCCGGGGCGAGTTTCGGCGCCGAATGGCATGCGGCGCACTTGCCGCCAAGGCCAAGCGTATCCTTCATCAGCTTGCCGGCATAGAACAGTCCGGCCGCTTCCACATAGGCAAAGGAGGAGACCGCCGCCTGCCGGAACCGACCGAGGGCCCGGATCGTCCGCGCCTTGATGCGGGTCTTGTTTTCGCTCCCGGCTGTGCCGTGACCGGTCGACTGCAGGGCGGGTTTCAGCAACACCGGCAGGTGCTTCTCTTCGATGTCCGAACCATGGTCCCGGTGGGCAACCGGCAGGCCGAAAAAGCCCGCAAAGCCGAGCGTTTCGATATCCGGGCTCTGGCTTTCGAGCGCGCGCCGGAAGATTTCCGAGCGCACGTCGATGCAGAACGCGGCCTGCAGGACCGGGCGGTTCCGGGCCTGCGGCTTTGCAGCGGCAAGATTGTTGGCAAGGGTCCGAAGATAAGCCCTCTCCGAAGCGTCCTGCAGGATCTCGTCAGCCACCTGTTCACGCGTGGGCGCAAGCGGCGCGGCATAAAGCGCAAGCGTCGCCCGCCACCGATCCGCCACCTCCGGATACCGGCCCAGCAACGCGTCTTCCCAGATCAGCCGGATGGCCAGCAGGTCTCCCAGCGTCTCGTCGGATGTACCCTCCTGCTCGGCGCGCCACAGCAGCCAGCGTGCATGCTGCGCCCAGCCGCCGAGGTCCGTAATCAGCCGGTGGAAGAAAAACTCCGCCGCCTGCGGGCGGATCGCCAGTCGGCCGCACGCCTTGAGGATCGCCTGCTCCGGCGTATCGGGCGCTGCGGACACATGCGCGCAGAAGCCTGACAGTCCGGCAATTTCCGGCGTCAGGTCCCGGCTCGCCCAGGTCCGCCAGGCAGCGAATGCCCGCTGGTTCGGCGCAGGCGACCAGAGCGCCTGCCCGCGATCGAAATGACCGGCGACCCAAAGGCCGATCGTCTTTTCGATGATCGACGGCCAGTCGATGCCGGAAAGCTCGGCGGCCAGGTCGGCAATCGTCGGAAAGGGCTTCGGCAAGGGCCGCTCCCGCATCGCCATTTCCTTCAGAAGCGCGAGGTTGCCGGGCTTGTCTGCGGCCGGGTTCGCCTGAAGCGCCGCGACGAGGTCTTCATCGCGGATGCGACCCGAGACGATGGAGGCCTGGTACACGCGCCTCGCCTGGGTGAGGCTCACGCCTGCGCAGCGCGAAAGACGTGCGGATGCCGATGCGAAATCCTGGCCGGCCTGACCGAGGAACGGGTTGACCGCGACCGTCGCCTCAAGCGGGAACGCCGGCGGCACGGCCCGGATCGCCCGCATGCCGGCATCGAGAATTTCCGTCGCCTCCAGCGGGGCGAGATAGCCTTGATCGATAAACATTGGAATTGCTCTCACTGTCCGGATTTTGCAAGCCGATAGCCGCCGATGAAACGGTCGAGCAGCGCGTTCAGATAAAGGCCGTTCGCGATATGGACCCTGAGCCCTGCCATGGACGGGTGGTGCGCCCAGAGCGGGAACACCGCCTGGGCAAAGGCGACAAGGCCGAAGGACACGACCGCCAGCGTGATCAACGCCCATTCAAGCGGGCCCGCGACCGGCGCATGCGGCAGGCTTGCGCCCCACATCAGCTTTGCGGCCTGCTGGAAGGTGAAATAGGCCAGCGCGACGAAGAGCGCCGAAAGCGATGTGCGCCATGTCAGCTCCGCGGGCGCGGCGTCGGCCAGCCCCTGGGCCACCAGATAGGCGACGCCGAAAATCAGCATCGCGCCGATGGCGAGCGCCTGCGGCGTTTTCGGGCCCGCCGCCAGCGAGAAAGCGACGGACACGAGGCCGTAGAGGGCCAGCGCGATGGCGAAGGAGCGCAGGACGTTGGCAACGCTCGGAATGGCGATGGGTCCGGGGCGGTGCAGGTTTGCGACCGCCGCAACGGCGCCGCCGGACGACAGGAAGGCATGCGCCTTGTAGAGCGAGTGGGCGACAATATGCAGAAGCGCGAGCGGCCAGAGGCCGAGGCCGCATTGCAGCAGCATGAAACCCATCTGCGAGATCGTCGACCAGGCGAGCGCCGTCTTGACCGCGCTCTGCGTCAGCATCACCACCGCGCCGAAAAGCGCGGTCAGTCCGCCGAGGGCAACGACGACGCCCATCGCGCCGGGGCTCGCCTGCACGAGATCGGCCGTCCGGATCAGCAGGAAACCACCGGCATTGATGATGCCGGCGTGAAGCAGGGCGGAAACCGGCGTCGGCGCCTCCATGACCTCGGTCAGCCAGCCGTGCAGCGGGAAGGTTGCAGCCTTAAGCGCCGCCGCCAGCACGAGGCAGCCGACGGCCAGATGCCCGGTGAAGGACAAATGCGGTCCGACGGCCTGAGACAACGCGCCGAGTTCAACCGTCCCCGTGCCGGCAAAAAACAGGGCGGCGGCGCAGAAAAGCGCCACATCGCCGGCATGCCAGACGAGCGCGAATTTTGCGGCGGCCCGCCTGGCGGCAGGACGCTCCGGATAGAACAGCAGCAGCTTTTTCAGGCAGATGCCGATGGCGACGAAACCGAGGAAAAGCAGCGTCAGGCTT
>NZ_CFHTCS010000274.1:0-6048 GCF_984369615.1 Martelella sp.
GCTCATTCGCGACATCGAGCCCGACGAGATCTACAATCTCGGCGCCCAGTCGCATGTCGCCGTTTCGTTCGAGGCGCCGGAATACACCGCGGACGTGGACGGAACCGGCGCGCTGCGCCTGCTCGAGGCCGTTCGCTTCCTCGGGCTGGAAAAGAAGACGCGCTTCTACCAGGCCTCGACCTCGGAGCTCTACGGGCTGGTGCAGGAAATACCGCAGCGCGAGACGACGCCGTTTCATCCCCGCAGCCCCTATGCGGTCGCTAGTTAGACTGGATGGCGAAAGAGTAAGATATTTTATATACTATGCTTCCTTTTTTGCGGTTTTTGGCACTGCCGTATATTATTTTTTGGATTCCGCCAATATTATTTCCGGAGTTTTAAGTAATGCAAAAATAGCAGGAAAGCAATTTACACCCGTATATTATATATTTCCGATGATACTAGTTTCAATGGATTACAAAAATACTAAGATATTATTCATAGCTGTTATTTGTAATTTATACATGTTGCAATTTGTCTCATTTCGTCAGGTTTATATTCTGACTGCAGCATCTACAATTGCCTATTTGTTCACTATATCAAGAAGATTATCAGGAAAAGCTATTTCAAGAGTTTTGCACATATTTATGTATATTTTGTTTATATTTGTATTGTTGTCTGGAACCCTCTCGAAAGACGGCTTGTCAAAGTTTCTATATAGTATAGCTGACACGATGGAAGCTATTGGTATACCTTACCACTATCAATATCAGCTTGCAATCAAGACGGCCTCAACCCTGAATGGCGTTTATCGAAGTCAGGGTGATTATATATATTCACTATACTACAATAATCTTTTTAACTTCAGTAGATTTTCATTTCCTCATGGATTAGGACAGAAATATAGTATTGGAGATCCCGTAATTTGGCTAGGGAACACACTGGACAACTCAATTATATTTTTCAATTACCATTTTTCTATTTATGTTATGTTAATACTTCTAGCTAGCTATCTTGTGTTTTTTGTCTACAATTTATTTCGTCAAAAATTTACGAACGTATCTGTGTTTATCACATGTTTTCTTGGGTTCAGTCTCTTCGTTTATTTCAGGGCCTATGTCTTTCTGGATATCTCGATAGCGATTAGTTTTGCCTTTTTCCTGACTGCAGTCGCGATTTCGGGTCGCTCCAGAACCTCAGGCGGCCCTGTGCGTGGATCATTGCGATGAAAACCTTCACCTATTTCGAACCCAAGACAGAGGGGCACAGCGCCATCTGGGCCGCCTGGCTGCTCGAGCGGCTGCTGCGCCACGAGGCGGGCATGCCGGTGCGGCTGGCGGCGGGCGCGGCGCTGATCGAGCGTTTGCCGTCCGCGCTCAGGGACGATCCGGCGCTGTCGATCGATCCGCTGCCGGACGGGGAGATGCGCGCCCTGACGGAGGGAAGCCTTGTCGCGCGGGGTCTTGCGCAATGGGGCAAGGCGCGGCGGCTGCTTGCCGAGCGGTCGGGCATCTGTTTCATTCCGGCCTTCGACCACGCGCTGCTCGGCGCCTGCGTCGACCGGCGGCCCGTCGACGGCATCATCACCGGCATCATCTTCCGTCCGCCGAACCATTTCGGCCTCACGCCGTCTCTGAAGGGCAGGGTGGATACGGCCCGGCGCCGCGCTATGTATTTCGCCTCCCGGCGCCGCGCCACGCCCTTCCTGTTCACGCTCGACGAGACGGCGGCCCGTGACAGGATGACCGCCGGTCGGCTGCTGTTTTCGCCCGATCCCGCGCCCGACCTTTCGCTGCTGGCGGTGCCCGGTCGCAAGCCCCGCGATGACGGCCGCCGTGGCCTGCTGATCTTCGGCGCGCTCTCCCGCCGCAAGGGCGTGGTGACGCTGCTGCGCGCGATCCGTCATATCGCGCCCGAGAGGCAGCGCGGCCTTGCCCTGCGCATGGTCGGACGCATCGCCGGGGAGGACAGGGCGGAGATCGAGGCGGCGCTTTCCGAATGCCGGTCCGCAAACCCCGACATGGCAATCGAGCTGGTGGACCGCTTCGTGACCGACGCGGAACTGGCGCAGGAAGTCGTCAATTGCGATGTGGTGCTTGCCCCCTACCAGAACCATGTGGGCTCGTCCGGGGTGCTGTTCTGGGCCGCTGCGGCCGGAAAGCCGGTGATTGCCCAGGAGACCGGCCTGATGGGTTATCAGGCCCGCCTGCACCGGCTCGGCACGACTACCGACACGACCGACCCGCAAGCGCTGGCGCGGGCGATCGAGGGCGATCCGGTGATTTCGCACGAGGATGCCGGCGCCTTCGTCGCCGAACATACGGCGGATAATTTCGCGCGGTCCATTTTTGATCGTCTGCTGAAGGGTGTGAGACACGGCTAGGTCGTGAGACGCTTTTCGTGAGGTCGCCGCTCCGACGGTTTGCGGTGTCCTGATAGCTATTTTGAGGAAGAAGGTCGCGTCATGAACACATTGAGTGGTTGCGTCACGGGAATGCATCGTAGCGGCACGACGTGGCTCGGGACTTTGATCAGCAAATTTGACAAGATGGTCGCGATACATGAGCCATGCAATTTCGGATATGGCCTGAAAGGTGTTCCTCGCTGGTATATCGACGGCCGTTATTCTGAAGACAGAGATTTTGTCGATAGGTTGCTGCGCGAGATTCCTGCCGGATCGGCGCGATTCCAGCGTGATTTCAGTATCAAGCGGCCGGTTCACGGCCTCGCGCGCTTGGTGCTGGGGAACCGGTCGGAGCGTGAGTGGCGCCAAGCGCTAAAGGACCCTGAAAATAGGCTTCTGTTGAAAGATCCCTTTCTGCTGATGATGGTGCCTTATCTCGCGGAGAAAGGTCTGCCATGCGTTGTTTCGGTTCGTCACCCGGCCGCTATTCTGCCATCGCTGAACCGAATGGAATGGCAGATGCCGCTGAAACATCTTGAAGGGCGGCTGAGCGACGCTGCGCAAAGAGCAAACCCTATTGGCCCAATGGCGGAAACCAGTCTCTTCTGGGCCGAAATATATCGGCCAACACTATCCTATTTGCGCGATGGCGGGAACAATGTTCTGGTTCTCTCGCATGAGGACATGTTTGAGGATGTAGAGCGAACCTACCAATCAATCGCGAAATTCCTGGACCTCAGTGATACGGACCACCGAGCTTTGAACTTCGCTCGCGAGAGTACATCGGCTTCTACAGCGACGGCCGAGGGGAAAACCTTGCATCAGATGTCGCGGGACAGTCGAACTCTTGCGAGGAGCTTTCGGCAAAAGACGAGTCCGGAAGAGTTGAAGACCTCTGAACTGATGTTGGATGGAATCTACGATGAGTTGCGCGCCTTCGCCGCTGCTCATGCCTTGTAAGCCCTGTGCTCCGGCTTCCGACGCAGCGACGCGGTGGATATAACCTCACTGGTTTGCGAATGACCACATTTACTTTTCTTGGCGACCCCGACGCCCACCTTGGCCAGCATTGACTGGCGCGGTCCTTCGCGCCACAAGCGGGGAGGGCGTGTGGCCCCGTATCCCGAGACGCAGGGGGCGAGCTTTGAAGATCTGGATTTTGACGGACGGGAAGATCGGCGACCGGGTGCAGTGCCTGGGCGTCGTCTCGCGCCTCGGCGCGCAAGCCGAGGAGAAGGTGATCGTTCCGGGCAAGCCCTGGGAATGGTGGATGCCGCGCGGGCCGGTCCCGCCGAAGCATCGGCCCGGCCGGCCCGACAGCCCGATTTCGCCGCCCTTTCCCGATGTCGCGATCGCCAGCGGCAGGCGGATGGTGCCCTATCTGAAGGCGGTGAAGAAGGCCTCCGGCGGCAAGACCTTCACCGTCTTCCTCAAGGATCCGCGCATCGGCGCATCGGCGGCGGACCTGATCTGGATGCCGCGCCACGACCGCTTTCGCGCCGACAATGTGCTGGTGACGGACACCGGCCCGCATCCGCTGAGCGAGGCGGCGATCGCCGAAGCGGCGAAAGAGCGGCCAGAGGCCTGGGAACGGCTGCCGTCTCCCCGTCTCGGCCTGCTGATCGGCAACCCGGTCTCCGGCACGCGTGACGAGACCGCCGCGCTGAGGCATTTCATGGGGCAGATCGATCACGCGAAATCGGAAGTCGGCAGCATTATCGTCACCCAGTCGCGCCGCACGCCGGAGGCGGTGATGACGGCGCTCCGCGCGCGCCTTGCCGGTTTTCCGCACTGGATCTGGTCGCCGGACGAGGCCAATCCCTACCGGGCGCTGCTCGGCTTCTGCGACATGCTGGCGGTGACGGGGGATTCCCACAACATGGTGAGCGAGGCGCTTTCCACCGGCAGGCCGGTGTTTCCGCTCGCGCCCTACGCGCTCAACCCGAAGCTTGCGGGTTTTCTCAGGCGCCTTGAGGAAGCCGGACAGACGCGGCCCTTCGACGGCCCGCTTCGTCCATACAGTTATGACCGGGTGGATGCGACCGAGGAGATCGCAGCGGCGATCCGGCGCGGCCTTGCGGCGCACGGCCGCAAGGGCTGATCGGCAGGCGGTGTCAGGCCGTGCGGATCGGATCTTCGGGGAAGGCGAGCTGTTCGCGCGCGCGCCATTCCGGCTTCACATAATTGATGATCAGCGATTTGCGCACGCCCGCGATCGGCCGTTTCTCGAAGCCGTGCCAGGTGTTGTCGGCAGGCACGAAGATCATCGCCAGATTCGGGCCGAAGGGCGAGCGACCGACATGCTCTTCCTTGGAGGCGTAGATGTCGGTCCCGAGCTTTTCGTGGCCGGCTTCGTCGGAAAGATAGACCAGCAGCGTGAAGAGCTTGACGCCGATATCGGTATGCGGCTCCAGCCAGAAACCGTCCGTGTCCTGGGCATATTCGATCCGGAGGCTTGATCCGTCGAGACGGGTGCCGAAGGTCTTTGCGATGAAGCCGGACACATCCGGCGACTGGAACGCGGCGGCGACGGCGGCGCAGCTGTCATACTTCGCCTTGTTCTCCTGGTCGAAATAGTGCCGACTCTTGTTGTGGACCTCTCGCGTGCCGGAAACGCCGCCGAGATCCGGCCGCGGAAAATCAAGCGCCTGAAGGTCGGCAAGCAGGGCGCCGGGAAACAGGTCCTTGACCAGCCAGTGCCGATAGGGGGTCGGGTTTGCCTCGGCATTCGCAAACGCCGTTTTCACGTGTTCGCCGACATTGCCGTATTTCGCTTCAGTCATATTGGAAACCATTCTGCGTTTGAACTGGCGCAACCCTACATGCATCGCCGATGCCGCACAACTGTCGGGGCGATGAAGCGCCGGACCGGCTATTTGCCGGGTTTGCCGGTCTTGCTCCTGCGCCGGCCGCGCTGTTTCTGCTCGGCGGGATCCTCATAGGAGCCGGCGCCGATCTTGCCGCGCTTGACCGGCTTGTCATCGCCGCCGCGCGGCTTTTCGGTGCGCCCCACCGTCATCTCGTCCAGCGTGTTCTTGCGGAAAAGCGGCCGCGCCGTGTCGGTGCCCGGGCCCATGTCGTCGAGCGACGGGCGGGCGAAATAGGAGGTGCCTTCGTCGCCCGACGATGTCGGCGCTGCCTCGGCCTGGCGCGATTCGGCCTTTTCCAGCTTGTCGTCCATGCCCTCGAGTTCGGCGGCCTTCAGCCGCTTGATCTCGTCGCGCAGCCGTGCGGCGGTTTCGAAATCGAGGTCGGCGGCGGCGTCGCGCATCTGCTTTTCCAGCGCTTCCAGATGGGCCTGCAGATTGTTGCCGACAAGATGTCCGTCCTTGGCAAAGCCCTTGCCGCCCTTGGCGCCGATATCGGCGCGGACATGGTCCTTCTCGTAGACCGAATCGAGAATGTCGGAGATCCGCGCCTTGACCGATTCCGGCGTGATGCCGTGCTCTTCATTGTAGACGAGCTGCTTCTCGCGGCGGCGGCTGGTCTCCTCCATGGCGCGCTGCATAGAACCGGTCACCTGATCGGCATAGAGGATCACCCGGCCGTCGACATTGCGCGCCGCGCGGCCGATGGTCTGGATCAGCGAGGTCTCCGAACGCAGGAAACCCTCCTTGTCGGCATCGAGGATGGCGACGAAGCCGCATTCGGGAATGTCGAGACCC
>NZ_CFHTCS010000275.1:0-5975 GCF_984369615.1 Martelella sp.
CCAGTATGGCGGCGCACTCAACCAGGTGCCCGGAACGATCTTCAAAACCACGACAATTACGGGACTGCCGGCTGGCAAGGATTATGAACTCAATGCGGTTGACCCCAATGCCGTCGTGAGTTCGCCGGGCATGATCCGGCTTATCACCTATGACAGCGTGACCGGCGAAACGCCGCAATACTGGAACGGCGGAGCGCCTGGACCCGGCTATACCAGCACCCCTCTCACCGGAGGTTCCGGCACATGGATCGCGGGGCTTGGAAACTGGACCCAGCCGGATGGCTCCAATTCGGCTGCCTGGGTGGGCTCCGTCGGCTATTTCCAGGGCAATACGGCCGGAACGGTGACCGTTGTCGGCTCGCTGGGTTTCGACAGGCTCGTGTTCTCGGCCCAGGAGTATCACCTGATCGCGGGTACGGGCGGCGTGCTTCAAATGTCGCCGCGCCTCCACACAATCGGCGAAATCGACGTGGACACGGTGACGGCGACAATTGCCGTGGACATCACCGACGGCATGAACAGGGCGCCAGTGCCGGCCGCGGTGAACAGCCTGACGAAGGGCGGTACCGGCACGCTCGTCTTCGTCGGCAACAAGACCTATACCGGCGACACCACGGTCAGCGGCGGTACGCTGCAGCTCGGCGACGGAACGACGAACAGCACAATTCTGGCCGGCATCACGATTGCTTCCGGCGCTACCCTTGCCGTCAATCAGGCGGCGAGCCAACCCGCTCTGTCCTTTTCCAACGTCCTGACCGCTACGCTCAATAATGCGAATCCGGCCATATTCCACGTGATGGGAGCCGGACAGCTCGATTTTTCCAGCAACAGCAACACGTTCCTGGGGCAGACGAATGTCACGGCGGGCACCTTCAATATGCTCGCCAACAGCGTGCTCGGAGGAACGGTGGCGCTGACCGGCGGCACGCTGAACGGCGGCGGCACGATCAACGGCAACGTGTCGGTGACCGGCGGCACGCTGAAGGGCACCGGCACGATCAACGGCGATGTGACGGTCAGCCAGGCCGGGACGATCGCGGGAGATTATTCCACGACCCCGGTCCTGACGATCAACGGCGCGCTGACGCTCGGCAACGGGTCGACGTTGAACGTGACGCTCGATCCGGCCCCGGGAGCAAACCCGTCGCCGGCGCTCATTACCGTGACCACGCTGAACATGACCTCCGGCAATGTGGTTTTCCTGCCCGCAAATCTCGTGGTCGGGCAGCGCTATAACCTGATCCAGTTCACGGCTTCCGCGACCGGCAGCGCGAGCAACCTCACCCTCATGAACAACCCGAACCGCTACCGATTGGGCAATGACCCGACTGGGGCGCCCGGTTTCCTCTACATTATTGCAAGTCCGCCCGGTGGGCAGCAGCTCTTCTGGCATCCGTTGACGCCGCCGGGACCCAATAATTTCGGCGGTAGCGGTACCTGGGATGCGGCGACGACGATGAGCTGGGCGGATTCCAGCGGACAGCCGCCGCTTCTCTGGTCCGAGGCCGATATCGCCGTGTTCACGCAAACTGGTGGTACGGTCACGGTCGACAGCACCGCGCCGATCAGTATCAACGGCATGCAGTTTACGGTAACCGGCTACGAATTGAGGGGCACGGACGCCACCTCCACGCTGACGCTCGACGCCACGCCCGGCGCTGTTTCGATCTCGGTCAGTGGAACAGCCACAGATAATGCGAAGGTTGGCGTCATCCTCGGCGATGGCGGAAATGCCGTGCCGCTCTCCAAGACGGGGACCGGCACGTTGATCCTGACGGCGGCCAACACCTATTCCGGCGGCACCACCGTTTCCGAGGGCACGCTTCAGCTCGGCGACGGCACCACCAACGGGTCGGTGACCGGCAATATCACCATCAGCGCCGGCGCAACGCTTTCGGTTTACGCCAACGCCGCGTCCACCCTCGCCGCGCCGCTTGACTTCGGCAATGTCCTGCAGCCCTCGGACGCAACCTCGCATTTCCTGGTCAACGGGCCCGGCGTGGTGAACTTCACCAGCGCAAGCGCCGGTTTCCTCGGCCAGACGACGGTGGTGGCCGGCGCGACCCTGACCGGGTCCGCCATCGGAAATCTCGGCGGCACGGTCACGATTGCCGGGGAGGGGACGCTCGCCGGTTCGGGCGGGACGACCTTCACGCTCGGCGCCGGCGCCGGCGGCCTGGTGCTGACGAATGCAGCCGGCATGACGGGCCCCTCGACGATCGAGGCCAGCGGCCTGACGGCGGGCGCTGCCAGCCTGTTTTCGACCGGGACCCTGACGGCAGCCGGCGTGGTTCTGGTCAACGCGCCGGTGCTTGCGCCCAGCCAGCAGCCCTATTTCCTGATCGACTATACCGCGATCAACGGCGTCGCCTCCGACATCAAGATCGCTTCCGCTTCCGCGGGTATCGACGTCAACGCCACCAATGCGACGGTCGTGTCCGTCGGCAGCAGGATCGCGATCCTGGTCGGCTCCGGCACGAATGTGGACACGAGCGCGGGGGTCTGGTGGAACGGCACGACCACACAGCCGCCAACGACTCAGGTCATCGGCGGTCCCGGCACATGGACGGCGGATCAGGCCGCCGCGACAGCCATGAACTGGACCGATAGCGGCGGCACAGCCCACGTGGCGTGGAAGCAGGCCAAAACCGCGATTTTCGCCGGCACGCCGCAAACCGGCGCTGTCTCGGTCGAAAGTACGACCAGCGGCACGATCACGGTCCAGGGGCTGGATTTCCGGGTTGGCGGCTATACGCTTTCCGGCGTCACTGCCACTGATGCCATCACGCTGCAATCGGCCTGGGATGACAATCTGGCGCGCCTCAACGCCGATGCCCAGGCCGTCACCGCAACCATCGCGGTCAATCTCGACGGTCCGGCCGGCGTCAGAAAAACCGGGGCCGGAACCATCGTGTTCACCGGCGACAAGACCTATCAGGGCGGCACCAGCATCGTCGGCGGCACGCTCCAGATCGGCGCGGCGACCGGACCCGGCTCGGTTGTCGGCGACATTACGGTGGGCGGTCAAAACGGCGCCACGCTTTCCCTGTTCGCACCGGCCGCAGGCCTGACCTTCACCAATGTCTTGCACGGCGTAGCCGCATCGGCGCTTCACATCGCCGGCACGGGCACGGTGAACTTCAACTCGGCCTCGGGGACTTCGTTCCTCGGAACGACAACAGTGCTTGACGGCGCGACGCTAGCGGGCTCCGGCGCGATCGGCGGTCCCGTCACCGTCCAGGCCACCGGCGCGATCTCGGGCACGCACGGGACAACGCTTCAACTCGGCTCGAGCCTGACTTTTGCTGCGGCCACGACATCCATGGTGGTTCTGCTCGACGGCAACAATCCGAACACCATGCCGCTGTTCAGCACGACCGGCGACTTTGTGGCCGCACTCGGCGGCGTCATCACGGTCAATACGGCGGGCGGCACGGCGTTGCCGATCGGCACGCAATATGCACTTCTCTCTTATGTCGGCAATCGGCCAGCGCTCGATCTCTTGACCTTCGCGACGCCGAACGCGACCTATTCCCTTGCCGACCCGAACAACAACACAATCTGGCTGGTGGTCGGCACTCCGCCGGACGAGTTCTGGAACCCCCACCAGAACGCCACAGGCCAACTCGGCGGGAACGGCAACTGGACCGCGACGGGCGGTGTTGCTTGGTCCGATGATGCGAACGGAACGGGCCATCATCCCTGGGTGTCTGGCGGTGTTGCGCATTTCATTGACCGTGCGGGAACGGTCGCGGTCGGGACAGGAGCTCCAATCCTCGTCAGCGGAATGGAGTTCGATATCGGCCCATACAGCTTCACCGGCGGGGCGCTGACGTTGACCAGCGCCGGCGGCGGTCCGGTCAAGATCAATGTGACCGACGCCAGCGCAACGGTCACGATGGGCGTGGAACTCGCGCAGCTTGCCGCCGGCACGCAGCTCGAAAAGGATGGTCCCGGGACGCTGGAACTGGCTGCGGTGAGTTCTTATACGGGCCAGACGTCAGTTTCGGCCGGGACGCTGATGTTGAGCGGCGCAACGATGCCGCTTCAGGGGGCGATTGATGTGGCCAACGTGACGGGCGCCGCGCTCTCCGTCAATGCGACCGGGACGATGACGTTCGGAGCCGCAAACGTGCTGACCTCGGGCGGAAGCCGCGCCCGGTTTAACATTCAGGCCGGCACGGTCGAATTCAACAGCCAGAGCCCGGGCTTTTCCGGTACGACCACGGTTGCCGGCGGGGCCACGCTGACCGGGACCGGCGATCTGGGCGGTACTGTCCTTGTGCAGAGAAACGGCACGCTTCAGGCGCCGCCTCCCGGCCAGCCGGTACTGACGGCGGGAGGGACTTCTCTCTTCCTCCAGAATGGCGCCAACCTTGCTGTGACCCTCAATGCCACGCCGCCTGCCCCCGGGGCAGCGGCGCCGATCGCGACGGGTATCTTGAGTACCTCGACCAACACGCTGATGGTGACCGTCCAGGGCGGAGGCATGCTGGCGGATGGCACCTATCCGTTGATCGACTACGCAACCACCTATAACGGCGACCCCAGTACGATCGATGTTTCGAGCGTGCCCGTGCAGAACAACACATTCCATCGGGTCCTTGCCACGGCGACTTCAGCCGGTCCCGGCACCCTGGTTCTGGCTGTCGGCCCGGATGCCTATTCCTACTGGAACGGTGTCCACCAGCAGCCGACGATGCCGCCCTCGGCGAACGGCGCCGGCGGCCCCGGGACCTGGAACGCAGACATGACCAACTGGACGAACCCGCGGGGCGATGCCACAGGCCCCTGGGCCCAGGGTGGCTATGCCATTTTCGCAACCACGGGAGGGGCCGTCGACGTCGACAGTCGCGCCGTGACCGAGTTCATCAAGGTCGCGGGCATGGAGTTCGATGCCGACGGCTATTCACTTCGCCCGCTCGCCGTGACCGACAGCCTCATTCTGATGGCGTTTCCGGGAACGACCACTGCGTCCATCACCGTCGGCCAGGATGCCATGAACAACCCCTATACCGCGACGATCGGGGTTGCGCTTCAGGGTGCGGTCGGATTGAGCAAGAACGGGCCCGGCACTCTCGGGCTGACCACGGCCAACAGCTATCAGGGAGATACGCTGGTCAATGAAGGCACGCTCGAGGTGACCGATGCCGGCGCCGTGCCGGGCGACATCTCCATCAGCCAGACGGCGACCTGGAACTGGAATGTGACCGGCAACCAGAGCTTTGACGGCGTCATCTCTTCGATCGGCGCCGGCGGCGGCGGGACGTTCAACGTCAATGCGGGAACAAATGGCAACCTGCAGTTGACGGCTGCAAATACCTTCACCGGGGTTACCAATGTGCCGCAGAATGTGACGCTGAATGTGACCGGACCGGCCGGGTCACCGGCGGCGGCCGCTCTTCTCGGCACGATCAATGTGATGGACGGCGGCATTCTGGAGGGGCAAGGCGCTTTCGGCGACGTACATGTCCATGCGGGCGGCCTATTTGAATTCGGTACCCGCACGGTGACCGGTCTGCCGCCTGCAACAACCTTGACGGCGCAAAACCTAATGATGGACGACGGGAGCGGATTTGTCGTAGGCGCCGATTTCGGCTCCGGCTCTGTCAGCATGCTCACGGTGGCGAATGAGGTCCACCTCGATACCGGTACGATCCATGGTACCGTCTCGCACACAAACACGGAACCGGACCTCAGCACCCTTCCTATCTATTATCCAGTCATCCAGGCCCCGCAAGGGTCGACCTATAATGCCAATTTCACGACCAATGCCGGCAATCTTGATTATTCATTCAGTTTTGTGGAACGTCCAGCCAATCCTGGCATTCTCTATCTGAAACTCAGTCCGACTGGCTTGATGGAAGTGTGTGTCAGCCTCCCGGGCGAATCATGCGGGGTTGTTTCGTCGATCAGATCCCTTTCCGGGCATGAAGCGTTCCGAGCCTTGAGAAGTATCCGTGTTGATGAGGCGG
>NZ_CFHTCS010000276.1:0-5917 GCF_984369615.1 Martelella sp.
GCAGTGCCGTCGTCTTGAGGTTGCGGCCCAGCCAGAAATCCAGGGTGAAGTTGTCCATCGCGAAGACGCCGGGACGCAGCATCACCGTGGTCAGCCCCAATGCCAGAAGCGGAATGGCTGCACTGACGGTGAAAACGAGAAGAGCGAAGCCGGTCGCCGGAAGCCGCCACTTTCGCAACGGCGTCACCCTGTTCATCGCGCTTTTCGAACCGATCGTCTCGAAACGGCGCGCTTCCTTCAAAAGGCGCATGTCGATGAGAATGGAGACGGCGCCGAGCAGAACGATCGTTCCGGCCAGGACGGCAGCGACGCCGGTCTGGCTGGTGCTGATCGCGCGGAACAGCGAGGTGGCAAGAACATCATAGCCGACGGGAACCCCGACGATATAGGCCACGCCGAAATCTCCGAGGCATTTGGCGAAGATCAGTGTTGAAGCGGAAACCAGCGCCGGCAGCATCAAAGGCAATATTATGCGACGCGCCACGTCCCATCGGCCGGCGCCGAGAATGCGGGCGGAATCCTCAAGTTGAGAATCGAACTTGCGCAGGGCGTTTCCGAAAAGCAGGATCACGAAGGGCGTGTAGTGCAACGCCAGGATCAGCGTAATCGGCAGGAAGCCGTAGGCGAGCCAGTCCGGCGGCTCGAAGCCAACCGCCTCCGCCCAACTGGTGGCGCCGCCGGTCGTCCGGTTTTTGAAAAGGGTCGTCCATGCCAGGGCAAAGGTCCATGACGGCAGCATGTAGGGAACGATGAGCGCGGTCGAAAACCAGCGTTTGCCCGGAAGATCGGTGCGGCTCAGGAGCCAGCCGAGCGGTGTGCCGACGACAAGCGCGACGACGATCGCACCCGCCGCGATGGTCGCCGTATTGAAAAGCGGCGTCCAGAAAACATCCCGGGCGATGGGTGAAAGCATGACCCGCTGGACGTAATAGGTTGTCAGCGCCCCCACCTCTTTTCCGGTGCGCGCCTGCTCGGCGTACTGAACCCGGAATGCATCTGCCAGCAACAGAAGGACGGGCGCGGCAATCAGGTAGAAGAAGAGTACAAGGAGAACGATGGCGAGCAGTCCCGCCGGCTCGTTCGCCGCAATGCGGCTGTAGTAAAGCCAGCGATGGATCCGGCTTTTGCCCCTGTCCGCGGGCACAGTCGTCCCCGGTGGCGATCCCGTGAAAGATCCCATTGAAGTTTACCTCGGCTGTTGCGTGTGTGAGTAAGCGGCGCTGTCGGGCGCCGCCGCTTCGGCTAAGCTCTATTCCGCCATGGCGTTTGCCCTGACCATGACGTCGCGCACCGTCGCCCAGCTGTCCTTGAAGGAAAGCGGAATGAAATTGGTGTCACCATTGAATTCCGCCTGCATCTCCGGCGGGAACAGAAAGCCGAAAAAGCAGCGTTCCAGGGCGGATGACAGCTCCGGATCGAGATCATGCGCATAGACAAACGAGGATGTCGGAAAGAGCGGGCTTTCATAAATGATCCGCACGCTCTCGGGATCGATCATGCCCCTGTCCGCCATGCGCTCGTAAACATCCGACGCGACGGCGGCCATGTCGTAATCGCCGGCGACCAGTCCAAGCAGGGACTTATCATGCCCGCCGGACATGATCGGTATATAGTCGATGTCGGGTCGCAGCCCCTGTTCGGGGAACAGGGCCCTGGGCGCGAGGTTTCCGGAATTGGACAACGGACTGGAATGCGCCACCCGCCCGCCAACAAGATCACTGAGCTTGTGATAGGGAGACCCCTTCCGCACCACGGAGATCAGACGATAGCCCCGGACCTCGTCGCCTATTCCCTTGGTCGCGAAAGGCACGGCGCCGGCCTCGCGAACGGCCGTGACCGTCGATCCCGTCGCGAACCCGGCGAAATGCAGCCGCCCCGATTTCAGAGCCTCGATTTCGGCGGCACCGGTCAAGACGGGATAGTAGACTATCTGTCGTTCGAGGCACTGGCTCAGGTGGTTGGTGAAAGGCTTGAAGAGCTCGGCGTAAACCGCCGGATCCTCGATCGGCGCATAGGCCCAAACCAGCGTCGGCGGGTTCCTCCACAGCGCCGGGTCGGCGGGAAGGTCGGCGACGAGATCATTGTTGCAGTCGCTGTATGGCGCCGCCAGATAGGGCCTCGCGCATTGCTCGGCATCGGCGCCCGCCATGGCGGCCGACGCGCAAACGGCAATGGCGCAAGCCAGCAAGCCTGTTCTTCCTGCGTTCGTCAAAGTATAGTCTCCTCCCGGACCCGGAGAACTCGCGTGCGATTTCGCCTTGGCCCTTGGGAGAAGAGACTAGGCGGATTTTCTGTCAGAGTCCTGTCATGGGAAGAAATGCGAATACTATTAGTTGAAGACTCGGAAGACCTTGCCGACGCCATTGCGACAAAGCTGCGCCGCGAGGGGCACGATGTCGAACATGTCGGCGATGGCGAGCGCGGCGAGGACTACGCCATGAGCGACGGCTTTGATGTCGTCATCCTCGACATCAACCTTCCGAAACGCGACGGTTTCGAAGTTCTTTCGGCAATCCGTCACGGCGGAAGCAGAACGCCGGTTCTGGTCATGACAGCCCGCAACCAGATCGCCGACAAGGTGGGACTGCTCGATCTTGGCGCCGACGATTACATCGTCAAGCCCTGCGATCTCAGCGAGGTGGCGGCTCGGGTGCGCGCGCTTGCGCGCCGCAGCAGCGGCATAACGACCGGCGAAATCGTTTTTGGCGATCTCAGACTGGACATGAACAACCGGGCGGCCAGCCTTGCCGGCGCACCGCTCGAGCTCGGCCGCCGCGAATACGATATGCTTGAGGCGCTGGCCAAAGCGCCCGGCACGCCGGTCAACAAGGAGCATGTCGTAGTCAGGCTTTTCGGCCATGATGACGCGGGCACGCCCAATGCGGTGGAACTGCTGGTCTCTCGTCTGCGAAAAAAACTGCAGGGCGCCCAGGTCGAGATCATCACGCAGCGCGGAGTCGGCTACATCTTGCGGGAAACAAGCAGCCAGCGTTAAGACTTCTGCCGAAGAGGAGAAACCGGAGCAGGAAATGACCGACCGCCTTTCAATCCGGCAGCGGCTGGCGCGCCTTTCGATCGAAAAAGCGGTGATTGCAAGCGCCGGGTTCGTGTTTCTTCTCGCCGGGGCCCTGCTCTACAACACCGCCTACAGCAATGCCTACCGCGCCGCTGATGAAGCTTTCGACCGCGTGCTGGGAGCGGCGGCCCTGGCCATTGCTGATACCGCCGCCTATGAGAACGGCAACGTCATCGTCGATATCCCCTATTCGGCCTTCGCCATCCTGGGAACGACCCAGATGAACAGAATATTCTATCGGGTCGTGGCGCCGAACGGGTCGGTCGTCACCGGCTCTCCGGTTCTGGGCCTCGATATCGAGACGCCGCAGACCCCCTCCCTCAGGCTTTCGGACGGAACGATGGACGGCGAGCCGGTGCGCATCGCGGCAGTAGCGCGTTACAGAACCGACGCGACAACCGGAGATGCGGGATGGATTGACGTGCTGGTCGCCGAAACGCGGGAATCACGCAACGCACTGACCAGCCATCTTATCGTCGACTCGCTCGTTCCAGCGGCGGCCGTCGCTGTCGCCGCCTTTCTCCTTATGTGGGGCGGCATCCGCCTTGCGTTCCGGCCTCTACGCTCGGTGGCGAGGGTCCTGCGCAACCGAGCCCGCTCCGACCTCAGCCCGATTTCACGGGACGTCCCCAGGGAAATCGAAACGCTCGTCGTCGCACTCAATGATTTCATGGCCCAGCTCGCCTCGACGCTGGAGGGGTTGAGGCGCGTCACGGCTGATGCCGCCCATCAGCTTCGCACGCCACTTGCAGCGCTGCGCGCGCAGGCGGAGGTTGCGCTCGACGAAACTGATGCTGAGATCATGCGCGACAGGGTCGCAAGGATTCATCGCAACGCCGCCACCGCCAGCACTCTGGCAAACCGATGGCTCACTGACGCAACGCTTTTGCATAAACTCAAGATGAGGGAGGCGGAGACCGGCGACCTATCCGACTATGTCGAAGAAGCACTGAACCGCATCGGGAGCAATGGCGAGTTCGCAGAAGGTCTCCGTGAGGTTGAGTTCTCGCGCCCGGACCAACAGGTACTCATCGATGCCGATCCGGTCGGAATGATCGAAATGATCCGCAACCTGATCGAAAATGCCTTTCTGCATGCACCAGGCCCGACACGGGTGACGGTCACGACACAGAGCAGCGAGGCCGTGCTCACTGTTTGCGACAAAGGGCCCGGTATCGCGCTCGACCGCAGGGAAGCCGTTTTCGAGCGCTATGTGCGGGACCGGATGGACAGGCCCGGCTCAGGACTCGGCCTCGCCATCGCCCGTGAGGTTATCAGCGCGGCGCACGGAACAATCGAACTCGACGAAGCTGACGGCGGCGGATTGCGGGTGGAGGTCCGCCTTCCAATCCCAAATGCCTCCGGCGCAGACAAGACGCCCCGCAAGCCCTGGTTTCGGGCAGGCTGGATCAGGTTGCCGGCATTCGCGTTCCTGAGCCTGGCAGCGCTCTTGCCTCCGGCAGACCTGAATGCGCAGCAGCCGGAGCCGGACCTCACGATCGTAAGCACATTGCCGCACGACAACATGGCTCCCTTATTGGATTGGATTGAAACGCGCTTTCCCTCGCTAACTATCAACTACTCCTCGCTCCGCCCGCCGCAGATTGCCGCTTTGGTCAGAACACCGACCTTCGGTTCCGCTGATATCGTGCTTCTTCCTGTGCCGGATATTGCCGTCTCGCTGAGCAACAATGGCTTCGTCAGGCCACTGGTCGACTTTATAGCCTCGGCGGGACCGGACGGGCGCCCACCGCACTGGCGCAACGAACTCTTTGAAATGCATTCCGATCCCGCCGTCTTCGTCATCCGCAAAGAGGATACCATGACAACAGGTGACCTGCCGACGACAAGACTGGCACTCGCACGCGCCCTGGAGCAGTCACCAAGCCCCTATTACCAACGAATTGGTATCGTCAACGTTGGGATCGACAGCATCTCCTACCTTCTCGCCACACAAGATTCGCTTCGCTCAGCTCTGTCCTGGCGGCTGGCGCGTGATTTCGGAAGCGTACAGGCACGGATATTCGAAACCGGCACCGAGCTGCTCACAGCGCTTGCCGCCGGCGAAATCGATCTCGGATACAATATTCCCCTCTCCAGTGTCATCTCTGCACAGGCAGATGGAGCGCCGATCGACTATATAGAACCTCAGGACTACCTATTATCGGTTCCCTGGACAATCTTCGTCCCAGACAAGTCCACTCATCCGCTTGGTGCCTTCGTCGCCGCAGCGATGTTATCAGCGGAGGGACGCACGGTCTTTGCCAACGACGTTCTTGGGCTTACTGTCCGTGCTGCTGCGCCTGGAAGCGAGCAAAGAATAACTCTGGGGCCAGAGTTGCTCGTCTTTCTTGACACCATCAAACGTGGGCGCTTTCTCGACAACTGGTTTCAGCTTGTTACAACGGAATAGCAAAGGCTTGCGCGCCGGACGGCGCCGCCCAAAACTGGCGACGGCCTTAGTCTTCGCCATGTTCAGAGCGTCGATCGCGTCTTCGGTCGCAGCGGCTTCGAGTTCTTCGAGCTGCAGCTCCATCTGGTCGATCAGCCGGACGCGACGCTCCGAGCTGTGGCCATAGTTTTCCCGTCGGAGTTCGGTGATCTCCGGCTTCAGATGCTTGATCATGGCCTGCTCGGTCGAGACCACCGCCCGGACCTGCGCCAGCTCGCTCTCGGCGGCCTCGGCGCGGGCCTGCGAAGCCGCAAGCGCGGCCCGTAGTCGGGTTATGTCGGAGGCGGTATTTGACATGGTCAAAGCACTCCATCCAGGACCGGAAATGCATAATAGAGTTGGCTCGGTTTGTCTGAACAGTTTCGGGCGTTTTGCTAAGTGGATTTCCG
>NZ_CFHTCS010000277.1:0-5900 GCF_984369615.1 Martelella sp.
CATAGATGCCAGACTTTCGGCAGATTTTCATTCTCCCGCAAGACCCTTAAGGCGGGAATCAGGCTTTTTCTCAACTGGTAGCCGTCGGGCGCGACGACGCGGGCGACGAGCTTGCCGTTCCACTCGCTGGCGCCGCCGGCAGACGTCCCGAGGGCCTCGCGCACCCTGGGCATCAGCGCTTCGGCGCGGGCCCCGCAATAGAGCAGCGTCGCAAAGGCGACATCGCCGCCGAGCACGGCGGCCTGCGATACGAGATTCTCGATATCGCCGGTCATGCGCACATCCTCGGCATGGATCAGCGTGCCTTTCCGGCGCACCCGCCAGCGATCCCGGAACTGGCCGCGCCGCACCGCCTCGCCCATGGCCTTGCGGCCGAGGAGCACCGCCTCGATCGCCAGAAACTCGGCCGTTTCGGCAAGGTCGACGTCCAGCCGGCGATGCAGAGCGGCTTCATCGAAAAGAATGGTTTCCTGTGGCAGCCAGTCGAGCCTTGCGCCCTCGCCGACGCGCAACTCGCTGTCGATCGTCGCCGGGCCGCCATCGGACCTGTAGATCTTCTCGCAGGCCTGCGTCGTCACCGTCAGCGTCGTGCCCGGATCGGCCGTCATCACCCATTGCAGCCGGTCGCCGCCGGTCAGCCCGCCGGAGGTGTTGATCAGCACGGCCTCCATGGACCCGTCGAAGCTCTCGGGGATGCGGATCTTGGCAGCCCCCTCCTGATAGAACTCATCAAGCCGCGTCCTGCCCGCGGAAAGCTTGGCCCTGACCTCGCCCCTGCCGAAGGTGCGCTGCGCCCGTCCCGGCATGTCCCGGATCAAGACGTCCACTCCGTCCCGGGGGACGCTTCCTCCAAGCCGCATTTTCTCAGACCGCACATTGATTGACCTCGTATTTTCTTCTCACACAAGGAAAAGCAAGTTTCGTGCCGCCAGCGAAATGGATTTCGTTTTTCGCTGAAAACCGAGGCATCCGCGGCTCAGGCATCCCGGTTTTGTGGACACAATAGCAGCACATGCCCGCCTGACGCGCACATTTTCTCCGCAGGCTGCGCGCGGAAGCATCAGACGGTCAGGTGGCGGCGCGCCTCCGGCGTATCGAGCGTGTCGGCGGGTCCGTGATGGACGATCTCGCCGCGATCCATGATATAGACCTGGTCGGCGAGTTCGCGGCAGAAATCGAGATATTGCTCGACCAGAAGAATGGCCATGCCGGTTGAATCGCGCAGATAGCGGATCGCCCGGCCGATATCCTTGATGATCGAGGGCTGGATGCCTTCCGTCGGTTCGTCCAGCACCAGAATTTTGGGTCGCGTGACCATGGCGCGGCCGATGGCAAGCTGCTGCTGCTGGCCGCCCGAAAGATCGCCGCCGCGACGCGACAGCATGGATTGCAGCACGGGAAACAGGCTGAAGATGTCGTCCGGGATCGTGCGGTCGCGCGCGGCAAGCGGGGCAAAGCCGGTCTCCAGGTTTTCCTTCACCGTCAGCAGCGGAAAGATCTCGCGCCCCTGCGGCACGTAGCCGACGCCGCGCTTGGCCCGGTGGTAGGGCGCCAGCCCGTCGAGCTTTTCGCCCTGAAAGCTGATCGCGCCGCCCGATGTCGGATGCTGGCCGGTGACGGCGCGCAAGAGCGAAGACTTGCCGACGCCGTTTCGACCCAGCACGCAGGTGATCTTTCCCATCTCGGCGGAAAGCGAAACATTCCGCAGCGCCTGCGCCGCGCCGTAATGGAGGTTGACGTTTTCAATGGTCAGCATCGGTAGAGCCCTTTCGACGGACGTCAGGGCGAACAGCCCTTTCTTGAGCGCGCGGAAAAGCGAGGCCTTTCAGCCTCAATCTCCCCCCCTGAGGGGGAGATGTCGCGAACGCGACAGAGGGGGGTAAAGGGCAGAAACCGCAGTCTCCGAATTCGTAGATAGGGTTCACCCCCCTCTGCCCCTGTCGGGGCATCTCCCCCTCAAGGGGGGAGATTGATGGGGACTGGCGCTCCTTCAACACGAATTCCATCATCCCCTCACCGCCCCAGATAATTCTCGATGACCTTCGGGTCGTTCGAGACGTAGTCGATCGAGCCCTCGGCGAGCACCGAGCCTTCTGCAAGGCAGGTGACCTTGACGCCGAGATCGCGGACGAAGCCCATGTCGTGTTCGACGACGACGACGGCGCGGGTCTTCGCGATCTCGCGCAACAGGCGGGCGGTTTCCACGGTTTCGGCATCGGTCATGCCGGCGACGGGCTCGTCGACAAGGAGAAGCTTCGGCTCCTGCGCCAGAAGCATGCCGATCTCCAGCCACTGCTTCTGACCGTGGGAGAGATTGGCCGCAAGCTCGTCGCGACGCGGCGTCAGGCGGATCGTCTCGAGGATTTCCTCGATGCGGGTCCGGTCCTCGCTGGTCAGGCGATAGAACAGCGTGGAAAACACACCGCGCCTGCGGTTGAGCGCCAGTTCCAGATTGTCCCACACCGTATGGCTTTCGAATACGGTCGGCTTCTGGAACTTGCGACCGATGCCGAGCTGGGCGATATCGGCCTCATCCTTGCGGGTCAGGTCGATCGTGTCGGCGAAGAACACCTCGCCCGTATCCGGCCGGGTCTTGCCGGTGATGATGTCCATCATCGTCGTCTTGCCCGCGCCGTTCGGGCCGATGACGGCCCGCAACTCGCCGGGTTCGATGAAGAAGGAAAGGCTGTTCAGCGCCTTGAAGCCGTCGAAGGACACCGAGACATTGTCGAGATAGAGCAGGCTTTTCGCGCGTTTTTCACTCGGGCTCATCGTGCGCCCTCCTCGCTCGGGGTTACGTCCATGCCGGCCTCGGCCTGTTCCGAGCGCGCGTTGGCATCATTGCCCTTCTTCGAGAAGCGGTCGGAAATCGTGCCGACAATCCCCTTGGGCAGGAACAGGGTGACAGCGACGAAGAGACCGCCGAGCGCGAACAGCCAGAAGGCGGGGAACAGCCCGGTGAAGATGGTCTTGCCGCCGTTGACGAGGATCGCGCCGATGATCGGCCCGATCAGCGTTGCCCGGCCGCCGACGGCGGTCCAGATGACGACCTCGATGGAATTGGCCGGCGCGAATTCGCCCGGATTGATGATGCCGACCTGCGGCACGTAGAGCGCGCCGGCAACGCCCGCCATCATGGCCGAGACAACGAAGGTGAAGAGCTTGTAGTTTTCCACGCGGTAGCCCAGAAACCGCACCCGGCTTTCGGCATCGCGCACGCCGACCAGCACCTTGCCGGACTTCGAACGGACGATTGCCGAGGTAATGAAGAGCCCGATGGCAAGGAAGATGGCGGAGGCTGCGAACAATGCCGCGCGCGTGCCATCGGCCTGCACGGAAAAGCCGAGAATGTCCTTGAAGTCCGTCAGGCCGTTATTGCCGCCGAAGCCCATGTCGTTGCGGAAGAAGGCGAGCAGCAGGGCATAGGTCATCGCCTGGGTGATGATCGACAGGTAGACGCCGTTGACGCGCGACCGGAAGGCGAACCAGCCGAAGGCGAAGGCCAGCGCGCCGGGCACGAGCAGCACCATCAGCATGGCGAACCAGAACATGTCGAAGCCGTGCCAGAACCAGGGTAGCTCCTGATAGTTCAGGAAGACCATGAAGTCCGGCAGGACCGGATCGCCATAAACGCCGCGCGGGCCGATCTGGCGCATCAGATACATGCCCATGGCATAGCCGCCGAGCGCGAAGAAGGCGCCGTGGCCGAGCGAAAGAATGCCGCAAAAGCCCCAGACGAGATCGAGCGACAGCGCCAGCAGCGCGTAGCAGAGATATTTGCCGAACAGCGACACGATATAGGTCGGCAGGTGAAACGGGCTTCCCGCCGGGATGAGAAGATTGAGGACCGGCACCAGCAGGGCGATGCCGAGCAGGATGGCGATCGCGATCGAGATCCTGCGGTCGAGCGAGCGGAGAACATAGGCCGTAATCATGCTTCAACCGCCCTTCCCTTGAGTGCGAACAAGCCGCGTGGCCGTTTCTGGATGAACAGGATGATGAAGACGAGCACCAGGATCTTGCCGAGAACGGCGCCGGCATAGGGCTCGAGGAACTTGTTCAGGATGCCGAGCGAGAAGGCGCCGACGAAGGTGCCCCAGAGATTGCCGACGCCTCCGAAGACCACGACCATGAAACTATCGATGATGTAGGACTGGCCGAGATTGGGCGAGACATTGTCGATCTGCGACAGCGCCACCCCGGCAAGACCCGCAACGCCCGACCCCAAGGCAAATGTGAAGGCATCGACCCAGGGCGTGCGGATGCCCATGGAGGCGGCCATGCGCCGGTTCTGCGTCACCGCCCGCATCTGCAGGCCGAAGGCGGAGCGCTTCATCAGCATCAGAAGGCCGAGAAAGACGGCGAGCGAAAAGACAACGATCCAGAGCCTGGACCAGGTGATGACCAGCCCGCCGAGATCGAAGGCGCCGGACATCCAGGACGGATTGCCGACCTCGCGGTTTGTCGGGCCGAAAATGCTGCGCACCGCCTGCTGCAGGATCAGCGAAACGCCCCAGGTGGCCAGCAGGGTTTCCAGCGGGCGGCCATAAAGGAAGCGGATGACGCCGCGCTCGATCACGAGGCCGACGGCAGCGGTGATGAGGAAGGCAACCGGAAGGGCAATCGCCAGCGACCAGTCGAAAAGGCCGGGATAGGAGGTGCGGATCACCTGCTGCACCATAAAGGTGGAATAGGCGCCGATCATCACCATCTCGCCATGGGCCATGTTGATGACGCCCATGACGCCGAAGGTGATGGCAAGGCCGATCGCCGCCAAAAGCAGAACGGAACCAAGGGAGAGGCCATACCAGACGTTCTGCGCCGCGTCCCAGAAGGCAAGGCGCTTTTCGATCTTCGCCTGGGCGGCATCGACCTCGTCCTGCAGTTCCGGATCGAGCGAACCGCGCGCCGAGAGAAGGATGGAGATCGCATCGCGCCCGCCGATCGCGGCGATGTCGTTGATCGCCTCGGCCTTGGCCTCGATCGGACGGGAGGAATTCAGGATGGAGATGGCGCGGGCCTGGCCAAGGGCTGCGGCAATCTCGCCGTCCTCTTCTGCCGCAAGCGCCTCTTCGATCAGCGCCAGATTGTCCTCGCTCGGCGCGTTCATCATGGCGCGGGCGGCTGAAAGCCGGATAGTACGATCAGGGCTCATCAGCGTCAGCCCGGCGATCGCGGCATCGATGGAGCGCCGAAGATTGTTGTTGACCTTGACCTTCTCGAGGTCGCGCTTGGAGCGTTCCCCGGCTTCCGCGCCGGTCAGCGGGTCGATCAGCACAAGATTGCGGCTCGATGACCCCTTCCTGGTGATGAAGACCGCGCCGTCATCCTCGCGGTAATAGAGATCGCCGTTGGAAAGAGCTCTCAGCGCGGGCAAAACGGCGATATCGCCCGTCGCCGCAAGCGCTTCGACCAGTTTCTCGGTCTGACCGAAATTCCGGGCTTCGGAGAACTGATCAATCAGCGACCCGGCGTCATCGGCCGCCCGGGAGAGAGAGGGCGCACATGCCAGTACCAGTATTGCAAACAAGATAAAGGTTCTGAAATAGCGCTGTAGTAGAGAAATGGACATGTGCGCCCCCAACGTTGACAGTCCGCCTCGCAAAGGACTGTCCCCCTGTTCACCCGGCGCGAAACACGCGCCGGGAGCCGAGTTGCCGTTCTTATTCGGCAGCCATGCCGCCACACTGGCCGGTTTCGACGTTGAAGTTGCCGCACGACATCGGCGCGCGCCAGTCGGCGATCAGGTTCTTCGAATCCGGCAGGTAATCGGACCATGCGTCGCCGGCGACGAGACCGGGCGTTTCGTAAACGATGTCGAACTGGCCATCATCCTGGATCTCGCCGATCAGCACCGGCTTGGTGATGTGGTGGTTCGGCATCATCGCCGAATAGCCGCC
>NZ_CFHTCS010000278.1:0-5800 GCF_984369615.1 Martelella sp.
TTCGCGACATCTCCCCCTCAAGGGGGGAGATTAAAGGGACATATCGCCCCCCGCCGCAAGCGGGACAACCGACCGACAAGCCGAAGGGCATGCCATGTCAGCCATCAGCGAATACCGAAAGGACGGCCGGGCCGTAAGCCGGCTTGACAAGCTCGGCATCATCGTCGCGGCGATTGCGCTGGTGGCGCTCTTCCTTCAGCCCTTCGCGCTGTTTCGCGCGAACCGTATCGTGGCGGCGGAGAATATCATGGTCTGGTCGGCGATGCCGCTCTGGCAGGCCGTCGCCCTTGTCGCCGCCATGCTTGCCGCCATTGCCGTCATCCTGTTCAAGACGCCGGTCAATCTGAGGCTCGGCGTCTCCGTCGCGGCCATCGCTGTTCTGGCCCTGATGGTCGGCCGCGCGGGCTATTTCCTGATGCCGGAAGACAATCCGTATGCCCGTGTCTCGCCCGGCGCGAGCTTCTGGATCCTGCTCTTTGCCTTCTCGATCGCCATGGCCGATGCGATCGTGCGCAAGGCCTTGCCGCCGATGATGCGGATCGCGTTTCTGGTCATCGCTTCCTTCGCCATCGGGCTTCTGCTCTGGTCCGGCGCCTGGAACGACCTTTCGATCCTGAAGGAATACAACAACCGCGCTTCCGCCTTCTGGCGCGAAGGCCGCACCCATGTGGAGCTGGCCTTCGGTTCGCTGGCGGCAGCCTCGATTGCCGGCATCCCGATCGGGATCCTGTGCTTTCGCGTGCCGAAGGTGCGCGCCACCATTCTCAACAGCCTCAACGTGCTGCAGACCATTCCGTCGATCGCGCTGTTCGGCCTGCTGATCGCGCCGCTCGCCTGGATCGGCCGCAATGTGCCGGGCGCGGCCGAACTCGGCATTGCCGGCATCGGCTTTGCCCCGGCCATTGTGGCGCTCTTTGCCTATTCGCTGCTGCCGGTCGTTTCCAACACGGTCGCCGGCCTTGACAGCGTGCCGCGCGATGCCCGCGAGGCCGCCCGCGGCATGGGCATGACCGGCCGCCAGCGGCTTTTCCAGGTGGAGCTGCCGCTGGCCTTTCCCGTCATCCTCACCGGCATCCGCATCGTGCTGGTGCAGAATATCGGCCTTGCGGTGATTGCCGGGCTGATCGGCGGCGGCGGATACGGCACATTCGTCTTTCAGGGCATCGCCCAGACGGCAACCGACCTCGTGCTCCTGGGCGCGCTGCCGGTCGTCGGCATGGCCTTTGCCGCGGCCATCATTCTCGATGCGCTTGTCGAAATCAGCCAGACAAAATCCAAAAACGGGAGCCGGGCATGATCGAGATCGAGGGAATCACCAAGGTCTACGGCGACTACAATGCCGTCGACAATGTCTCGCTCCAAGTCGAGCGCGGCGAACTGGCGGCGATCGTCGGCACGTCCGGTTCCGGCAAGACCACGCTGATGCGGATGATCAACCGTCTCGTGGAGCCGACTTCGGGCACGATCCGCATCGACGGGCGCGACAACCGCGAACTGCCGGACTACGAGCTTCGCCGCGGCATCGGCTATGCCATTCAGGGCCACGGCCTGTTTCCCCACCGCACGGTGGCGGAGAATATCGCCACCGTGCCGAAGCTTCTCGGCTGGGACAGGAAGCGGCGCAATGCCCGCGTCGATGAATTGCTCGAACTGTTCCACCTGGAGCCGGAAGCCTTTCGCGATCGCATGCCGCACGAGCTTTCCGGCGGCCAGCAGCAGCGTATCGGCGTTGCCCGGGCGCTCGCCGCCGAACCTGCCGTGTTGCTGATGGACGAACCCTTCGGCGCGCTCGACCCGATCATCCGCGCCAAGGCGCAGGAAGACCTGATCGACATCCAGAAGAAATTCTCCACCACGGTCGTGCTCGTCACTCACGATATGGACGAGGCGATTCTCCTCGGCCACAAGATCGCGGTCATGCATGAGGGAAAGCTCGAGCAATATGCGCCGGCCGCCGAAATCATCGCCGATCCGGCGAGCGCCTTCGTCAACGAACTGCTCGGCACCGGCGACAAGGCCTTCCGCATGCTCTCGCTGGAGGCTTGCGCAAACCTCGTCGAGCAGGGCCCGGCCGAGGGCGAAGCGATCCCCGCTTCGGCAAGCCTGAAGGACGCGCTGGCCGCCGCACTTTGGTCCGGCCGTGACGCGCTGCCGGTCGAGCGTGACGGCAAGGTGATCGGCCGCGTCACCCGCGATGCCCTGATCCGCCGCGCCGCGGGACCGGCATCATGAGGGCTTCGGTAATCATCCGTCTGGCGCTTCTCGTGCTGCTGATCGCCTTCATCAGCTTCCCGGAAGCCTTCGCGCCGGTGTTCCGCCCGTTCACGCAGAACGGCGCGCCGGCGATCTATACCCAGACCAGCCTGCTCTCCCTGACGCTGAGCCACCTCGCCATTGTCGGCGTGGCGACGGTTGCGGCGACGCTCTTTTCCGTCGGTCTTGCCATCATCGTCACACGGCCCTTCGGCGTCGAGTTCCTGCCGCTGTCGCGCTCGATCGCCAATATCGGCCAGACCTTTCCGCCGGTCGCCGTGCTGGCGCTTGCCGTGCCGATGTTCGGCTTCGGCCCGATCCCGACGCTGATCGCGCTCTTTCTCTATGGCCTTCTGCCGATCTTCGAAAACGCGCTGACGGGGCTGACCAACCTGCCGGGCAATGTCTCGGAGGCCGCGCGCGGGGTTGGCATGACCGGCACGCAGCGCCTGATGCAGGTCGAGTTTCCGCTGGCCTTTCCCGTCATTCTCGCCGGCATCCGCCTTTCGGTCGTCATCTCGCTGGCGACGGCGACGATCGGCTCGACGGTTGCCGCCAAGACGCTCGGGGAGGTGATCATCGCCGGGCTGTTGTCGAACAACACCGCTTTCGTTCTGCAAGGCGGCCTCGTGGTCGGGGTTCTGGCGCTCCTCATTCACGACGGTTTCGTGATGTTCGAGCGGGCAACCGCGCGGCGCACCGGCCGCTTCTACTAGGAGACATCAAATGTCGGATTTCGATCTCGTTCTGAAAGGCACGCTGGTGCTTTCCGATCGGGTGGTCAGGGGCGGCTACGTCGCCGTCCGAGACGGGCTGATCGCCGCCATCGGCCAGGGCATCGCCCCCACCGCCCGCGAGCGCCATGATCTCGG
This sequence comes from Martelella sp., assembly GCF_984369615.1. Classification (NCBI taxonomy): domain Bacteria; kingdom Pseudomonadati; phylum Pseudomonadota; class Alphaproteobacteria; order Hyphomicrobiales; family Aurantimonadaceae; genus Martelella; species Martelella sp. Next base: position 3,126 of record NZ_CFHTCS010000278.1, read on the forward strand.
CGACGCCCTGATCCTGCCAGGCGCCATCGACGCGCAGGTGCATTCACTGAGTCAGAAGGACCAGGAGGATTTCATCTGGTCGACGCGCTCGGCCGCCGGCGGCGGCGTCACCACCATCATCGACATGCCCTATGACGAGGGCAATGTGGTGAATTCGGCCGAAGCAGTCAAAAAGAAGATCGCCCACGCTTCGCCGCAGGCGCGCGTCGATTTCGCGCTCTATGGCACAGTTGATCCCGCTGAAGGCGCCGCCCGCATCGCCGAGCAGGTAGACGCCGGGGTTGCCGCTTTCAAGTTTTCCACCTTCGGCACCCATCCAACCCGTTTTCCCCGCATCCCCGCTGCGCTTCTGGAAGAATGCTTTGCAGCGATCGCGCCCACCGGCCTTGCCGCCGGCGTTCACAATGAAGACGATGAATTCGTCAACGCCGCAATCGCGAAGGTCAAGGCCTCCGGCGTCACCGATTACCGCGCCCACGGCCTGTCGCGCCCGCCGTTGACCGAGCTGCTCGCCATGCACCAGATCTACGAGACCGGGGCGGCAACCGGCTGCCCGGCCCATGTGGTGCACTGCTCGCTTGGCCGCGGCTACGAAATCGCCGCCGGTTATCGGGCTGAGGGCCACAATGCCACGGTCGAATGCTGCATTCATTATCTGACGCTGGACGAGGAAAATGATGTGAAGCGGCTTGGCGGCAAGGCCAAGATCAACCCGCCGGTGCGTCCGCGGGCCGAGGTCGAAAAACTCTGGCGTCATGTCGCTTCAGGCAATGTCACGCTGGTGTCCACCGATCATGTGAGCTGGTCGGAGGACCGCAAGACCAATCCCGAGATGCTGGCGAATGCCTCGGGCGTTCCGGGGCTTGAGGTGATGATGCCGCTCTTCATCAAGGGCGCGCTCGAGCATGGCGTGCCGCTCTTCTGGGCTGCAAGGCTGATGGCGGCAAACCCGGCGAAGCATTTCCGTATCGACCATTTAAAAGGCGCGCTTGAGATCGGCAAGCACGCCGATATTGCCGTGCTGGAACCGGGCGATTTCGTCTATGACGCGGGCGAAAGCGGCAATAATGTCGTCGGCTGGTCACCCTATAACGGCATGCGGCTGCCCTACAGGGTGACGGCGACATGGCTGCGCGGAAAACAGGTCTTTGACGGAAAGGCCGTCGCCGAGCCCGGCACGGGCGCTTTCGTGCGCCCCGAGGCGAGCCTGCCGCTTCGGGAGATGATCCGATGAGCCGCAATCTCGCTGTTTCTCCGGCGCGCATCGCCGCCGATATCGACGCGCTGGCCGCGATCACCGACCCGAACCGGCCGTGGACGCGCCGTGCCTTCTCGCCGCTCTTTCTCGAAGGCCGTGCCTATCTTGAAAACGCGTTTCGCGCCGCAGGTCTTGAAACCCGGATCGATGCGGCGGGTAATCTGGTCGGCGCGCGCAAGGGCAGGACGCCCGGCATCGGCACGATCATGCTCGGCTCGCATTCCGACACCGTCCCGGATGGAGGGCGTTTCGACGGGGTCGCGGGCGTTGTCGTCGCGCTCGAAGTGGCGCGCGGTCTTGAGGAGGCGGGCATAGAACTCGAACACGATCTGGAAGTGACGGACTTTCTGGCCGAGGAAGTCTCGATCTTCGGCGTCTCCTGCATCGGGTCGCGCGGCATGGCCGGTGTTCGCCCGGATGAATGGCTTGACCGCAGGGCTGAAGGCATGACGCTGGCGGAGAGTATCGAAAAGGTCGGCGGCAGGCCGGCGCTGCAAGCCGCCCGCGACGACGTCCGCGCCTTTCTCGAACTGCATATCGAGCAGGGGCCGGTGCTGGAAGGCGAGAAGTTGGACATCGGCGTCGTCACCGCTATCGCCGGCATCACCCGCGTCGAGATCATCGTCGAGGGCCGGGCAGACCATGCCGGCACCACGCCGATGAACCGCCGTGCCGATGCGCTCGCCGCCGCTGCCCATGCGGTGCTCGCTGTCGAAACCCTTGCCGGCGCGCTTGCGGCGACGCCCGGCCATTTTGCCGCGACCGCCGGCGAATTCGAGATGTGGCCAAACGCCGCCAACGTCGTGCCGTCCAGGGTGCGCATGCTGCTCGATATCCGCTCGGAACACCGCGACGATCTCGGTGATTTCCTGACATCGCTTGAAGCGGTTCTTGAAGGCATCGCGCGGGACAATGGCGTCAACATCGCGCCGCCGCGCCTCGTCTCCGACAATCCGGCCATGCCGATGGATGACCTGGTGATGGATGCGCTTGATGCGGCCTGCCAAACGACCGGCGCCGGCCATCGCCGCATGGCATCGGGTGCCGGCCACGACGCCGCCTTCATGGCGCGCATTGCCAGGGCCGGCATGGTGTTCATCCCCTGCCGGGACGGGCGTTCTCATGCGCCGGAAGAATTCGCGGAAAACGCCGATATCGCGCTCGGAGCCGAGGTGCTGCTTCAAGCGGTGAAGCGGCTCGACACACAACTGATGGAGCAATGAGATGGGCCGTATCCTGACGACCAAAGATGTGGAGCCCGCCGTCAAGGGCGGCTCGGTTTATGCCGCCGGCGGCGGCGGATGGGCCGATCACGGCCGCATGCTCGGTTATGCCGCCGTCAATGTCGGCAAGCCCGAGCTGGTCTCGGTGGAGGAGCTTGCCGACGAGAACTGGGTGGCGACCGCCGCCGCCATCG
>NZ_CFHTCS010000279.1:0-5780 GCF_984369615.1 Martelella sp.
GAGAGGGCAGAGAGCAGGGACCGATTCACGCCTAGTCGTCATCCATGGCGTCGCTGCGCGTCTCGTTTTCCGGTGTCACCTCTTCCGCCTCCTTCTCGCCGCGCAGGCCGAGATAGGCGCCGTGGCGCACATGCCCTTCGGCGGTCAACTCCGCGAACTCGATTTCCGCCACAAGTTTCGGCGTAACCCAGGCAGCATCCCGCGCGATCGCCCCCGGCACATCTTCGAAAGGAGCGGTCTTGCGGGAAAGGCTCTTCAACTTGCCGCCCAGCCGGTCGAGTTCATCCGCCGAAAACCCTGTCCCGGCGCGGCCACGATAGCACAGACGCCCGTCATCCGCATATTGTCCGAGCAACAGCGAGGCGAAGGCGCGGCCCCTTTTCGAAGAGGGCGAATAACCGCCGATGACGAACTCCTGCCGCTTGCCGCACTTGACCTTGCGCCAGCTTTTTGTGCGGCTGTGGCGATAGGGCGCATCGGCCTTCTTGGAGACGATGCCCTCGCCGCCGGCCTTGCAGATCTTCTCGAGAATGTCGCCGCCATTGCCCTCGACCCAGGCCGAAACCCGCACCTTGCCCTCTTCGAGGTCAAGCGGCGCAAGCGCCTCCTCAAGCACCGCCTTGCGCTCAAGAAGGGGGCAGTCGGTCAGCGACCTGCCATTGTGCTCGAGGATGTCGAACACATAATAGAGGAGCGGCGCGCCGTCATGAAGCGCCGCCTGCAACGCGGAAAAGGCCGAGCCGTTTTTGGGAACATCGGCCGCCATGATCTCGCCGTCGAGCAACAGGCTCTCGCCTTCCAGCGCGTCAAAGGCATCGGCAAGCGCCTGGTATTTGTCGGTCCAGTCCTGGCCCGAGCGGGTGAAGAAGCGCGGTCCGCCTTTGCCCACGGCGGCTATGCAGCGATAGCCGTCAAATTTGGTTTCGTGGATCCAGCCCTCGCCTTCCGGCACCGCGTCGTAGAGCGTGGCCAGTTCGGGCTTCCTGAATTTCGGCATTTTCCCGCTGGAAGATCCTGATTTCGACCCGGTCCTTTTCGGCTTCCCATCCTGTTCGATCGCGTCGAGCAAGCGCCCGGTCTTGACGCTGGTCTCAAAGGTGCCCGTCAGATGATCGGCCTCGTCGCCGGCCATGCCGTCGCGCTCCTTGATCAGCAGCCAGTTCTCGCGCCTTTCGCCCTTCCTGCCGCGCATGCGCACCAGCGCCCAGCCGCCGTTCATGCGTTCGCCCTTAAGGCAGAATTTCAGTTTGCCCTCGGAAAGTCCCTGTTCGGGGTCCCCGACCGGTTCCCATGTGCCGCGGTCCCAGACCATGACGGTGCCGCCGCCATACTGGTCCTTCGGGATCGTGCCTTCGAAGCCGGCATAGTCGAGCGGATGGTCCTCGGTGCGCACCGCCAGCCGCTTTTCCCGCGGATCGTCGCTCGGTCCGCGCGTCACCGCCCAGCTCAAGAGCGTGCCGCCCCATTCCAGCCGAAAGTCATAGTGAAGTCGGGAGGCATCGTGTTTCTGCACCACGAAGGAAAGCTTGTCCTTGCGGCTTTTCCTGCGGGTTCCGCGCCCAGGCTCCCCGGTTCGCGAAAAATCGCGGCGCGTCACGTATTCTGCAAGTCTGTCGATCTCGGCCATGTCATGATGCCTTTTTGCGTGCCGGTTTTCGGCTTGGCTTTGCCCTTCGCTCCGGATGAGGATTTTCCGCCGCCGGATTTCGTCCCCTCAAGGCTCTTCTTCAAGACGCCCATCAGGTCCACCACGTTCTCGCCGCCGCCGCCGCCGTCGCCGTGATCTGCCTTGGCGCGCGGCGTGCGGCGGTTCTTCTGCTTCTTCGCGAGCAGGTCTTCCAGCGCCTCGCGGTAATGATCCCGGAAATCCTCCGGGCTGAAAGCGGCGGTCTTCTTATCGATCAGCGAGGTTGCCACATCGAGAAGCTCGTCGTCGCTCGCCTCGTCCTCGATCGCGCTGAACAGCGGATCGGCATTGCGGATCTCGTCGGCATAATGCAGAGTCTCGAGCAGAAGTCCGTCGCCGCAGGGACGTACGGCCGCCAGATATTCCTTGCCGCGCATGGTCAGTTGCCCGAGCGCCGTCTTCTGCGAGCGCCGCAGCGCATCGCGGATCACGCGATAGGCATCCTCCGCCAGCTCGTCGGCCGGAACGATGTAGTAAGGCTTGTCGAAATAAATGGGCGGAATCTCGCAGGCCCCGACGAACTGGACGAGTTCGAAGGTCTTTTTCGTTTCGAGCCTGATTGCATCGATCTCTTCGGGATCAATCAGCACATATTCGCCGTCCTGCTCATACCCCTTGACGATATCATCCGGGTCAACCGGCCCCACACCTTCGGCCACCTTCTCGTAGCGGATGCGCTTTCCGGTCGGCTCGTGGATCTGTCGGAAGGACACGCTGGCCGAGCGGCGCGTCGCAGAGTGAAGCTCCACCGCTATCGACACCAGCGAAAGTCGCATCTGCCCTTTCCATATTGCCCGTGATGCCATGCCAGTCTCCCCAGCTCTTTGGCGATTCAACGGCCAGGCCGCGGCAATGTTCCCGGCAGCGAGACGGCGGTGCTGCGCGCCAGTTGCTTCTGAAGCGCAGGGCCTATGTGAAAGCGGCGGGCTGCCGGAGACCGACGCGTCCGGCTCTGTCCCCGCAGCGGCAATAACGGGTGCTCGCGGCGCGAGACGCGCGGCTCAAAACCGCGCATCACCGCCCCCTTTCCGCCCTATTTTGCGCTGCAAACCTTGCCCTCCAGCGCCCAAATCCGTATTGACTGTCGTCAATGAACCCCGGACCCGGTGAAACTCCGGGTGGCTCTTCCGGCCGCCGATCCGCCGGACAACCGTTGAAACTGTTTTCATGACCTCCCGGCCCGCACTTTGCCTGCCGGCCGCAAACAGATTTTCAGGGACCATTGATGAACACCAGACATTTTTCGCTCGCCCAGTACCGGCAGGAGTGGTTCGGCAATGTGCGCGCCGACACGCTTTCCGGCCTTGTCGTCGCCATGGCGCTCATTCCCGAAGCCATCGCCTTTTCCATCATCGCCGGCGTCGACCCCAAGGTCGGCCTGTTCGCCTCCTTCTCGATCGCCGTCATCATCGCCTTTGTCGGCGGCCGACCTGGCATGATTTCCGCCGCCACCGCCGCGACCGCCGTGCTGATGACGCCGCTGGTCGCCGGCCACGGGCTGGAATATCTGCTGGCGGCAACGGTGCTTGCCGGCGTCATCCAGGTTGTTTTCGGCCTCTTGAAGCTCGGCGCCCTCATGCGTTTCGTCTCGCGCTCGGTGATGACCGGTTTTGTCAACGCGCTGGCGATCCTGATCTTCATGGCGCAATTGCCGGAACTGACGGACGTGACCTTCGTGACCTATGTGCTGGTCGCAGGCGCGCTGGCGATCATCTACCTCCTGCCGCGCGTCACCAATGCCGTTCCCTCCCCGCTCGTCGCCATCGTCGTCATCACCGTGTTGACCATGATCTTCCAGTTCGACGTGCGCAATGTCGGCGACATGGGCGAACTGCCGGATGCTTTTCCGGTCTTCCATCTGCCGATGGTGCCGCTGACGCTTGAAACGCTGATGATCATCCTGCCCTATTCGCTGGCGGTAGCCGTCGTTGGCCTCCTGGAAAGTCTGATGACGGCGCAGCTCATCGACGACCTGACGGATACGCGCTCCAACCGCAACCAGGAATGCGCCGGCCAGGGCATCGCCAATTTCTGCACCGGCTTCATCGGCGGCATGGCCGGCTGCGCCATGATCGGCCAGTCGATGATCAACGTGAAATCCGGCGGTCGCGGACGGTTTTCGACCTTCATTGCCGGCGTTGTTCTTCTCATCCTCGTTGTCGTGCTGGACCAGTGGGTGCGCCAGATCCCGATGCCGGCGCTCGTCGCCGTGATGATCATGGTTTCGATCGGCACCTTCTCCTGGTCATCGATCAAGAACCTGAAGGACCACCCGCGCTCGTCCTCCGTCGTCATGATCTCGGTCGTCGCCGTCGTCGTCGCCACGCACAATCTCGCGATCGGGGTGCTGGTCGGCGTGCTCCTCTCCGGCATCTTCTTCGCCTGGAAGATCGCCCAGCTCTTCGGCGTGCGCTCCGAGCTTTCCGAAGATGGAACAGCGCGGACCTATCATGTCGAGGGCCAGTTGTTCTTCGCCTCGGTGGAGGATTTCAACGCTGCCTTCGATTTCCGCGAAGCACTGGAGAAGGTCGTCATTGACGTCTCGCGCGCCCACATTTGGGATATATCAAGCGTCGGAGCGCTCGATATGGTAGTGATGAAATTCAGGCGCGAGGGCGCCGAGGTCGAGATTGTCGGCCTCAACGAGGCGAGCGCGACCATTGTCGACCGGCTTGCCGTGCACGACAAGCCCGACGCGCTCGAAGACTTCATGAAAGAGGGGCATTAGGGAGATCAATCATGGATAAGCTGACAGCCTTTATCGATAGTTCGAACTATGCCGAAAGCGTGTGCGATCACGCTGCGTGGATTGCCGGCCAGCTCGGCCTTTCCGTGGAGCTCGTTCATGTGCTGGAGCGCAAGCAAGGCCATCATGCGCCGGCCGACCTTTCCGGTTCCATCGGCCTTGGCGCCCGCACCGCGCTTCTGGAAGAACTGGCCGAGCTTGACGCGCAGAACGCCAAGGTGGCGCAGAAACGCGGACGCCTGCTGCTCGAAGGCGCGCTCGAGCGGCTCGCTGCCGAGGGCGTGACCGAGGTCAAGACCCGGCTGCGCAACGGCGATTTCGTCGAGGCGGTCGAAGATGTCGGTGCGGATTCCCGCGTGATCGTCATCGGCAAGCGCGGCGAAGGGGCGGATTTTGCATCCGGTCATCTCGGCTCCAACCTGGAGCGCGCCGTCCGGTCCGCAAAGCAGCCGGTTTTTGTCGCCGCCCGCGCCTTCAAGCCGATCCACAAGGTTCTGGTCGCCTATGACGGCGGCCCGAGCGCCGACAAGGCGGTGGAGCGCGTGATCGGCAGCCGCATTCTCAAGGAAACGGACGCGACGCTTCTGACCGTCTGCAAGGAAGGCGATCCCATGGCCGGCAAGGCCGAGACCGCGCTGAAGCGGCTGCAGGATGCGGGCGTGACGGCGAAGCTCGTCATGCGCCCGGGCCATGCGGAAAAGGTCATCGAGGATGTGACGGCCGAGATTGGCGCCGACCTTCTGGTCATGGGTGCCTACGGGCATTCGCGAATCCGCGCGCTTGTCATCGGCTCGACCACAACGGCGGTCTTGCGCGCCTGCAAGATCCCCGTCTTCCTGGTGCGCTGACGCGCAGATCGCCATATATCGCCGATACGAAAAACCCTCCGGAACGCACGCTCCGGAGGGTTCTTTTCTTTCGCGGTCGCTGGTGACCGGTCGCGCGAAGCGAAATCAGGCGGCGCTGAGGTTTTCAGCGGCGCTCTTGCCGGTGCGGCGATCGGCGACGACTTCGAAGTTGACCTTCTGGCCTTCGGCCAGCGTGGTCATGCCGGAGCGCTCAACGGCAGAAATGTGAACGAAAACGTCCTTGCCGCCATCTTCCGGTTCGATAAAGCCGTAGCCCTTGGTGGAGTTGAAGAATTTTACAGTGCCGACGCTCATAACGATTTCCTTTCAAATCGTGCGTTCCAAGATCACATGATATCCATCATGCAGTGTCGTTCGATTTTGATAGGAAGACCGTTTCCAGCACTTTCGCGCAGACGTAACTTAGCAAACCAATTCGATGGGACTTTTGTTACGCGACAATCATGACCGGAGCAAGACGCTAAATTTTTATTTTTCA
>NZ_CFHTCS010000280.1:0-5776 GCF_984369615.1 Martelella sp.
TCTCGGCCTGCCGCAGCAACCTTTTCTGCGCTCCACCACGCAGGCGCTTCCCTCGATCATGGTGACGGCCATCTGGGCCGGTCTCGGTTTCCAGATCATCATCTTCATGGCGGGGCTCCGCGCCATTCCGACGACCTTTTACGAGGCGGCGCGGATCGACGGGCTTGGCGAATGGGCGATCCTGCGCAGGATCACGCTGCCGCTTCTGAAGCCCACCACCGTGTTTCTGGTCGTGCTCTCCTCCATCGGTTTCCTCAGGATCTTCGACCAGGTCTACAACATGACCACGAATGATCCGGGCGGGCCGCTTGGCACCACCAAGCCGCTTGTGCTGATGATCTACCAATCGGCCTTTTCCTCCTACCAGATGGGTTATGCCGCGGCCCAGACCGTCGTTCTCTTCCTCATTCTCCTCGTCATTTCGCTGCTGCAGCTCTGGATCCTGAGGGACAAGTCATGAGTGAACTTCGCCAACAGGATGCGGTTTCGCGTTACAAACCGAAGGTGCGGCCGGGCAGGGTGCTGATGTGGACGCTGCTTTTCATCGGCGGCGTCATCATGATCACGCCGCTGCTCTTCATGTTCTCCACCTCGCTCAAACCCGCAAGCCAGGTCTATGACCTGCGGCTGATCCCGCAGGACCCGACGTTTTCGAACTATGTGAAAGTGTTGACGACCACCGGTTTCGGCCGCTGGTTCTTCAACTCGCTGCTGGTGGCCACGATCGTCACCTGCTCGAACGTGTTCTTCGACAGTCTTGTCGGTTACACGCTGGCGAAGTTCCGCTTTCGCGGCCGCCGCTTCATCTTCCTGGCGATCCTCTCGACGCTGATGATCCCGACGGAAATGCTGGTGATCCCGTGGTATCTGATGTCGGCCAATTTCGGCTGGCTCGACAGCTATTGGGGCATCATGTTTCCCGGCATGATGACCGGCTTCGGCACCTTCCTGATGCGCCAGTTCTTCGAGGGCGTGCCGGACGATTTCATGGAAGCGGCCCGCATCGACGGCATGAACGAGTTCGTCATCTGGTGGAAGATCGCCATGCCGCTCGTCGCGCCGGCGCTCTCGGCGCTTGCCATTTTCACCTTCCTCGGCAACTGGACCGCCTTCTTCTGGCCGCTGATCGTCACCACCTCGAGCGAGCTTTATACGCTGCCCGTCGGCCTTTCGAGCTTCGCTGTCGAAGCCGCGATCCAGTGGGAGATGATCATGACCGGGGCAGCGCTTGCGACCATACCCACGCTTCTCGTCTTCCTCATCTTCCAGCGCTACATCGTGCGCGGGGTGATGCTGGCCGGCGTCAAGGGATAGACCCATGAACACCATTGATCCCCAAAAGGACGATACCAGCCGTTTTCCTGATGCCGTTTACAAGGAAACCGTGCTCAAGCCCTTGTTTGACGGCGCAAAAACGCATTTCGTCGAAGGCTTCCGCGCAATCGACCGCGCCCATCTGGTCATGCTCGCAGAGACCGGTATCCTGACCGCCGGACAGGCGGGAAAGATCGCTGACGCACTCGTCGCCATCGACGCCGAAGTCGACCCCGCCACGCTGGACTATACCGGCGAGGTCGAGGATTTTTTCTTCCTGATCGAGAAGGAACTGAAGGCCCGGCTCGGTCCGGATCTCGGCGGTCGCCTGCATACGGCGCGCTCGCGCAACGACATCGACCACACGCTCTTCAAGTTCAACCTGCGCCGCTGTATCGATACGGCTGCCGACCGGGCAATCAAGCTTCTCGCTGCCATGATCGATGCGGCCGAGCGCGAGAAGACGACGCTGATCGTCGCCTATACCCACGGCCAGCCGGCGCAGCCGACCACCTTCGGCCATTATCTCGGGGCCGCGATCGAGGTGCTTTCGCGCGATATCGAACGGCTGTTCGAAGCCCGCAGAACCGTCGACCTGTCGCCGATGGGGGCTGCCGCGATCACGACCTCCGGCTTTCCGATCGACCGGCACCTGATGGCGGAACTTCTCGGTTTCTCCGCGCCGCTCCAGAATTCCTACAGCTGCATTGCCGCCGTCGATTACATCACCGCCACCTATTCCGCGCTCGAACTGGTGTTCCTCCATCTCGGACGGCTGATCCAGGATTTCCAGTTCTGGACGAGCTTCGAGGTCGGCCAGCTCTATGTGCCGAATGCACTGGTGCAGATCTCCTCGATCATGCCGCAGAAGCGCAATCCGGTGCCGGTCGAACATATGCGCCATCTGGCAAGCCAGACGGTGGGCCGCGCGCAGACGGTGCTGACGGTGATGCACAACACGCCGTTCACAGACATGAATGACAGCGAAGGCGAAACGCAGGCGATGGGCTATCAGGCTTTTGGCAGCGGCATGCGCGTGCTGGAGCTGATGACGAGCCTCATCGCGCAGGTGCGCATCAACGGCAAGCGCGTTGCCGCCAATCTCGACCGCTCCTGCATTACCATCACCGAACTGGCCGACAGCTTGGTGCGGCGCGAGGCCTTGTCCTTCCGCCAGGCGCACGAGATCGCCGCCGATGTGGCCCGCGCCGTGGTTGCCACGGACGGCGCGCTTGGAACGGATGGCTATGGCCCCTTCAGAAACGCCTTCGCCGACCATGCCGGCCGCGAGACGACGCTCGATGAAGAGGCCTTCCGCGAGATCGTCTCGCCGGACTATTTCGTTGCCGTGCGCAAGCGCTATGGAGGGCCGGCGGAAGAGCCGCTCGATGCCGCCATAGCCGGCTACCGCGACAGTCTTTCCGCATTTCAAAACCAAGCCGACGCGCTTGCCGCCCGCCTGGAAGCGGCGGCGGACGAACGCGGCAACCGCTTCGAACGATTGAGGGGAAAAGCATAATGGCTTCAATCGCACTGGAAAAACTGGTGAAGCGCTATGACAAGGTCGAGGCCGTGCATGGCATCAATCTCGAGATTGCCGATGGCGAGTTCGTTGTCTTTGTCGGCCCATCGGGCTGCGGCAAGTCGACGACGCTCAGGATGATCGCCGGTCTTGAGGAGATTACCGGCGGTACGCTGAAGATCGGCGAGGCGGTGGTCAACGAGCGGGCGCCAAAGGCGCGCAACATCGCCATGGTGTTCCAGAACTACGCAATCTATCCGCATCTGACCGTGCGCCAGAATATCGGTTTCGGCCTCTATACGTCGAAGCTTTCGAAAGAGGAGAAGAATGCGCGGATCGACGAGACGGCGCGCATTCTGGGCCTGACCGATTATCTGGAGCGCCGCCCGGCAGCGCTTTCCGGCGGCCAGCGCCAGCGCGTCGCCATCGGCCGCGCCATGGTGCGCAACCCCTCGGCCTTCCTGTTCGACGAGCCGCTGTCCAACCTCGATGCCCAGCTTCGCGCGCAGATGCGCATCGAAATCAAGAAGTTGCATCAGGAACTTAAGACAACGACCGTCTATGTGACCCACGACCAGGTCGAAGCCATGACCATGGCCGACCGGATCGTGGTGATGAAGGATGGCTATATTCTGCAGACAGGCACGCCGGTCGACCTCTACGAGAACCCCGCCGACGTATTCACCGCGCGTTTCATCGGCTCGCCGTCCATGAACATGCTGCCGGCAGCGGCGTTCGGCGACCAGGCGGCCGGTTTTGCGGGCGAGGGCGACGTGCTGGTCGGCATAAGGCCGCATGACCTTCTTGCCGTCGTTGACGGGATCGTGCCGGACGGTGCGGTCCTGACGCTTGAAGGCGTGGTCGAGGCCGTCGAACCGCTGGGCCCGGAAACCATGGTGCACCTGAATGTCGCCGGCAGGCCGCTGATCGCCACCTCGCCGGGCACGCTCTCGCCTGCCGTCGGCAGCAGCGTTGCCTGCACGGTCCAGCCCGGCAAGCTCTACCTCTTCGACGCCGCGACAGAAAAGAGCCTCGGTCGCAGATGACAGCCGGACATGACGAAAGACAGGCGGTCCTCAGCGTGGGACGGATCTATTGCGACCTGATCTTCACCGGACTTGACCGTCTGCCGGTGCTCGGGCGCGAGGTTTTCGCCGACGACCTGACAATCGCCGCCGGCGGCGGCGCGTTCATTTCCGCCGCCCATTTCGCCGGCATCGGACGCCATGCGGCCCTTGTCGGTCGGCTGGGGCATGATCCGCTGTCGCGCGCCATCGAGCGCCAGCTTGAGACGTCAGGGATCGATCTCGGCTTCCTGGAGCGCGCGGACGATGCCGGCCCGCAGGTGACCGTCGCCTCCGTGCTTGACGGCGAGCGCGCCTTTCTGACCAAGCGGGCAGGGCGGGCGGAGCCTTCAACGCTTGATGATGCGCTTGCCTGGCGGAAGGCCGGCCATCTCCACATTGCCGAATACGCAACGCTTGCCGAAATACCGGATCTGGTGAAACGCGCGCGTGCTGCGGGGCTGACGGTCTCGCTTGATCCGAGCTGGGATGACACGCTGATCGGTGATCCGGGCCTCATCGCCGCCTGTTACGGGGTGGACGTTTTCCTGCCCAATCTGGAGGAGGCGCGCATCATTACCGGCGAGAACGAGCCGGCGGCGATGTGCGACCGTCTGGCCGGGCATTTTCCCGTCGTCGCGATCAAGGCCGGAGCAGAGGGGGCCTATCTTGCGGCATCCGACCTTCGTCTTCACGCGCCCGCCGAAGTCGTCAGCGTGATCGACACGACCGGCGCCGGCGATGCCTTCAACGCGGGCTTTGTTGACGCCTGGCTTGACGGCGAAGCCCTTCAGCGCTGCCTTGCCGCGGCGATCGGCGCCGGCAGCAGGGCCGTGCAGGTGGCCGGCGGGGCGGGCGCGGGCGCCGCCGACACCGCTGCCGCCGAAAACGGCACATAAAGCCGGGCGGCTCAGCGCAAAAAAAGGCTCTTCGCCGCCGGACCGGCGCCGCACCGTTTTTTTGCCGGATTTCTTTTCACAGGCTTGATCGGCGAAACAAAAACGCCTATCAGAGCCCTCACCGGAGAGGTGGCCGAGTGGTCGAAGGCGCTCCCCTGCTAAGGGAGTATACCAGAGATGGTATCGAGGGTTCGAATCCCTTCCTCTCCGCCAGATTTCCCTAAGTGTTTGATGTCCTTAAAATCGTTGCTTCTTCAAAGGGTTGCGTATAGCGTGGTACAATGATTTGGTACAAAATGTAGCGCGCAAAACCGAGTGGCGCAGAGCAAAAGCTCTCGCCCTTTGCCGCCGACTTTGCTGCCATTGATCGATCAGGCGTCATTGTCTATATAATAGGAATTATATAGAGAGGCAGCCGCTATGCAGAGTGTCAAGATTACAACGGTTGGCGCATCGTCCGGCGTCATCCTCACCAAGGAAATAATGGCCCATCTGAAGGTCAAGAAGGGCGATACCCTCTATCTGACGGAAACAGCGGATGGCGGCTATCGCCTGACGCCCTATAATCCGGAATTCGTCCGCCAGATGGAACTCGCCGATGAAATCATGCATGACGACCGCGAGGTATTGCGCGCGCTCGCCAAATGACGGGTGCTGCAATGAAGGACTGGCGATGGGTGGAACCGGCTGTCATATACGCGGTTCACGACAGGCAATTGTCGGAACATGGCGGCTCCGAGGGCATCCGAAACGCTGACGGGATAGAAAGCGCCTTGGCCCGTCCGCAAAATCCGGCTGAATATGGCGCCCCGGACGCGTCAGACCTTGCCGCAGCCTATGCGTTTGGTCTCGCCAGGAACCATGGTTTCATGGATGGCAACAAGCGCACGGCCTGGATCGCGGCGCGTCTTTTCCTTGCCGATAACGGATACCGGCTTCGCTTCCAGCCTGTCGATGCAATTCAGTTGATGGAAGGC
>NZ_CFHTCS010000281.1:0-5770 GCF_984369615.1 Martelella sp.
TTGCGACTGCTGCTGGAGCTTGACGGCGAGATTGTCGAGCGAGTCGATCCGCATATCGGCCTGCTTCACCGCGGAACCGAAAAGCTGATCGAGACCAAGACCTATCTTCAGGCCGTGCCCTATTTCGACCGGCTCGATTATGTGGCGCCGATGAACCAGGAGCACGCTTTCGCGCTGGCCGTGGAGAAGCTGCTGGAGGTCGAGATCCCGATTCGCGGCCAGCTCATCCGCGTGCTGTTTTCGGAAATCGGCCGCGTGCTGAACCACCTTCTGAACTGCACCACCGCCGCCATGGACGTCGGCGCGCTCACCCCGCCGCTCTGGGGCTTCGAGGAGCGCGAAAAGCTCATGGTGTTCTATGAGCGGGCCTGCGGCGCGCGCATGCATGCGGCCTATTTCCGGCCTGGCGGCGTGCATCAGGACCTGCCGCCCGAACTGGTCGAGGATATCGGCAAGTGGTGCGAGCAGTTCCCGGCAAAGCTCAACGATATCGAGGCGCTGCTGGCGGGCAACCGTATCTTCAAGCAGCGCAATGTCGATATCGGCAATATCACGCTCGAGGATGCGTTCGCGTGGGGCTTTTCCGGTCCGATGGTGCGCGGCTCGGGCGCTGCCTGGGACCTGCGCCGGGCGCAGCCCTATGAATGCTATTCCGATCTTGATTTCGACGTGGTCATCGGCAAGAACGGCGACTGCTATGACCGCTGGGTGCTGCGCATCAACGAGATGCGCGAATCGGTGAAGATCATGAAGCAGTGCGTCGAACGGCTGCTCGGCGATGCCAGAACCGGCCCGTTCAATTCGATGGACGGCAAGGTCGTACCGCCGAAGCGGGCGCAGATGAAGCGTTCGATGGAAGCGCTGATCCACCACTTCAAGCTCTATACCGAGGGTTATCACGTGCCGGAAGGCGAGGTTTATGCCGCCGTCGAGGCGCCCAAGGGCGAGTTCGGCGTCTACCTCGTTTCCGACGGCACCAACAAGCCCTATCGCTGCAAGATCCGCGCCCCGGGCTTTGCCCATCTTTCGGCGATGGACTTCATGTCGAAGGGCCATCAGCTTGCCGACGTCACCGCCATCATCGGGACGCTCGACATCGTGTTCGGTGAGGTGGACCGGTGATCGCTGACGCCCTTGCAATGTCAAGAATCGCTTTTTGCTGTCCCGGACCGGTTGAAGGCCGGTGCCAGAACATGGGATATGCAAGAGCTGTGAACAGAACCTCCGAAGAGGTATAAGAGAGCATGTCCGTTCGTCGACTAGCCGATGAGAATGTCCAGCCCGCCGCTTTCGCGTTTTCAGACGAAAATGCCCGCTGGGCCGAAGCCACGATCAAGAAATATCCCGAAGGTCGCCAGCAGTCCGCCGTGATCCCGCTTCTGATGCGGGCGCAGGAACAGGAAGGCTGGGTGACGCGTGCCGCGATCGAGAAGGTCGCCGACATGCTTTCCATGCCGTTGATCCGGGTGCTCGAGGTCGCGACCTTCTATACCCAGTTCCAGCTGAAGCCGGTCGGCACCAGGGCGCATATCCAGGTCTGCGGCACCACGCCGTGCATGCTGCGCGGCGCCGGCGACCTGATCAATGTCTGCAAGAAGAAGATCGGTCCCGAAGCCCTTGAGCCGAATGCCGATGGCACGCTGTCCTGGGAAGAGGTCGAGTGCCAGGGCGCCTGCGCCAATGCGCCGATGGTGATGATCTTCAAGGATGCCTATGAGGACCTGACGCCGGAGCGTCTGGAAGAAATCATCGATGCCTTCGAGGCCGGCCGTGGGGACGAGATCAAGCCCGGACCGCAGATCGACCGCTGGTTTTCCGCGCCCGAGGGCGGGTTCACCTCGCTCACGGATGATGATGACGACGATGCCAGCGCTGACGACGAGACCGACGAGGGCGCCGGTTCGCCGGAAGCGCTCGACGGCGCCGAAGGCGACCGGCCGCCGGCTGCCGATCGGAAACCGGAAGACCCGGACGATCTGAAGATGATTTCGGGCGTCGGCCCGAAGATCGAGAAGCTTCTGAACGATATCGGCATCTACAAGTTCGAACAGATCGCCGCATGGACGCCGGGCGAATGCGCCTGGGTCAATGCCTCGCTGAAGCTCGGCGGCCGCCTCGAGCGCGACGAGTGGCAGCGCCAGGCGGGCGTGCTGGCCAAGGGCGGCATCGAGGAATATGAAAAAGTGTTCGGCAGAACAGCGCGCTAGGAGTGAAGCATGTTAAAAGACAAGGACCGCATCTTCACCAACCTCTACGGCCATCGCGACAAGTCGCTGAAGGGCGCGATGGCGCGCGGCTCGTGGGACAATACCAAGGCGATTGTTGGCAAGGGCCGCGACTGGATCGTCCAGGAGATGAAGGATTCCGGCCTTCGCGGTCGTGGCGGCGCGGGCTTCCCGACGGGGCTCAAATGGTCGTTCATGCCCAAGGATGACCGGACGCATTATCTTGTTGTGAATGCTGACGAATCCGAGCCCGGTACCTGCAAGGACCGCGAGATCATGCGCCATGATCCGCATCACCTGATCGAGGGCTGCCTGCTGGCGGGCGTCGGAATGGGCGCGCATACGGCCTATATCTACATTCGCGGCGAGTTCATGCGCGAGCGTGAGGCTCTGCAGGCGGCGATCGACGAGTGCTACGAGGCCGGCCTGCTCGGAAAGAACAACAAATGCGGCTGGGACATGGACGTGATCGTCCACCACGGCGCCGGCGCCTACATCTGCGGCGAGGAGACGGCGCTTCTGGAAAGCCTTGAGGGCAAGAAGGGCCAGCCCCGGCTGAAGCCGCCGTTCCCGGCCAATATGGGCCTTTATGGTCTTCCGACCACCGTGAACAACGTCGAATCGATCGCGGTTGCGCCGACGATCCTCAGGCGCGGCGCGAGCTGGTTCTCCTCCTTCGGCCGTCCCAACAATGTCGGCACCAAGGTGTTCATGGTCTCCGGCCATGTGAACCGGCCCTGCGTGGTCGAGGAAAGCCTCGGCATCACCTTCCGCGAGCTGATCGAAAAGCATTGCGGCGGTATTCGCGGCGGCTGGAGCAACCTGCTTGCCGTGATCCCCGGCGGCGCGTCCTGCCCGGTGGTCAAGGGCGAGGACATGATCGACGTGCAGATGGACTTCGACGGCCTGCGCGAGGTGAAGTCCTCCTTCGGGACCGGCGGCGCGATTGTCATGGACAAGTCCACCGACATCATCAAGGCGATCGCAAGGCTTGCCGAATTCTTCAAGCATGAAAGCTGCGGCCAGTGCACGCCGTGCCGCGAGGGCACCGGCTGGATGTGGCGGGTGATGGAACGCATGGTGGTCGGCAAGGCGCAGAAGCGCGAGATCGATATGCTGTTCGAAGTCACCAAACAGGTGGAAGGCCACACGATCTGCGCGCTCGGCGACGCCGCCGCGTGGCCGATCCAGGGCCTCATCCGCAATTTCCGTCCGGAAATCGAAAAGCGGATCGACCAGTACACGGCCAACGCCACGTCGGAAGGCGCGGTGATGGAAGCGGCGGAGTAGACCGATGAAGTTCCATGACCAGGTTGATCGCATCGATGCCAGCAAGAGCTGCCTGGCGGGCTCGGCGTTTGATGATGTCGATCTGTCTGGTTCGAAGTTTCACAACGTGAACATGTCGGGCTGGAAGGTGAGCAACGCCAACTTTTCCGGCATGGTGGTCAAGGACGCAAACCTGTCCGGCATGACGGTGACGGATGCCAACCTCTCGGGTGTCGCGATCAGCGAATGCCGGTTGCACGGCATGACGATCGACGGCATCGATGTCGGCGCGATGCTTGCGCTGTGGAAAGAACACAAGGCTTGAGGCGGAACCCGGAGCGGGCGTACGCAATCGAGAACGGAATGCCGGCGATCTCTTTCGGATCATCGGCGAAGCGGGAAAAACGGATATGGTAAATCTGATTGTAGACGGCAAGGAAATCGAGGTTCCCGACCACTACACGCTGTTGCAGGCGGCTGAGTCGGCGGGCGCCGAAATCCCGCGCTTCTGCTTTCACGAGCGGCTGTCGATTGCCGGCAATTGCCGCATGTGCCTCATTCAGGTGAAGGGCGGGCCGCCGAAGCCGGCAGCCTCCTGCGCCATGGGGGTCAAGGATATTCGCGGCGGCCCGGACGGCTCGCTGCCGGAGATCTATACCAAGACGCCCATGGTCAAGAAGGCGCGCGAAGGGGTGATGGAGTTCCTGCTCATCAACCATCCGCTCGACTGCCCGATCTGCGACCAGGGTGGCGAGTGCGACCTGCAGGACCAGGCCATGGCCTTCGGCATCGACGCGTCGCGCTACCAGGAAGACAAGCGCGCCGTCGAGGACAAGTATATCGGTCCGCTGGTGAAGACGGTGATGAACCGCTGCATCCACTGCACGCGCTGCGTCCGCTTCACCACGGAAGTGGCCGGTATTTCCGAACTCGGTCTGATCGGCCGCGGCGAGGATGCCGAGATCACCACCTATCTGGAACAGGCGATGACGTCGGAGCTGCAGGGCAATGTCGTTGACCTTTGCCCGGTCGGCGCGCTGACCTCCAAGCCCTTCGCCTTCACCGCCCGTCCGTGGGAATTGAACAAAACCGAATCGATTGACGTCATGGATGCCGTCGGTTCGGCCATCCGCGTCGATACGCGCGGTCGCGAAGTGATGCGCATCATGCCGCGTGTCAATGAAGAGGTGAACGAGGAGTGGATCTCCGACAAGACCCGCTTCATCTGGGACGGTCTGCGCACCCAGCGCATCGACAAGCCCTATATCCGAGTCAACGGCCGCCTTCAGGCGTCGAACTGGAATGATGCCTTCGCCGCGATCAGGTCTGTGGTCGACGGCGTTTCCGGCGACCGGATCGGCGCGATTGCCGGCGATCTGGCGACGGTTGAGGAAATGTACGCGTTGAAGGGCCTGATGGCTTCGCTCGGCTCGGCCAATATCGACTGTCGTCAGGATGGGACGAAGCTTGATCCGGCAAACGGCCGCGCAAGCTATCTCTTCAACCCGACGATCGAAGGCATTGAAAGGGCTGACGCTCTTCTGATCATCGGCGCCAATCCGCGGTTTGAGGCCTCGGTGCTGAATGCGCGCATCCGCAAGCGCTTCCGCAAGGCCAATTTCCCGATCGCCGTGATCGGCGAGCAGGCGGACCTGCGCTACGATTACGAATATCTCGGCGCCGGCCCCCAGACGCTTGCCGATCTTGCCTCCGGTTCGCTCGGTTTCCTCGATGTGCTGAAAAAGGCCGAACGTCCGATCATCATGGTCGGGCAGGGCGCTCTGACGCGCGAGGACGGCGCCGCCGTGCTGGCCAGAGCGGCTCAGCTTGCCGGCGATGTCGGCGCGGTGAGCGAGGACTGGAACGGCTTTGCCGTGCTGCACACCGCGGCGGCGCGGGTCGGCGGTCTCGACATCGGCTTCGTGCCGGGCGAGGGCGGCAAGACCGCGGCCGAAATGCTGGGCGATACGGACGTCCTCTTCCTGCTCGGCGCTGACGAACTTGATTTCTCCGCCAAGAAGGCCGGCTTCACCGTCTATATCGGTTCGCACGGCGATGCCGGCGCGATGAACGCCGATGTGGTTCTGCCGGCGGCAACCTACACGGAAAAATCGGGCACCTATGTCAATACCGAGGGCCGCGTGCAGATGACCAACCGCGCAGGCTTCGCGCCGGGCGACGCGCGCGAGGACTGGGCTGTGCTCCGGGCGCTTTCCGGCATTCTCGGCAAGACGCTGCCTTACGATTCGCTGATGGCGCTGCGGGCCGCGCTTTAC
>NZ_CFHTCS010000282.1:0-5769 GCF_984369615.1 Martelella sp.
GCGGGCCGGCGGCGCGCTGACGCTTGCGCTGGTCAACACCATCGCCTCGCCGCTGGCAGAAGCGGCCGATCAGCCGATCGATATCGCCGCCGGACCGGAAAAGGCCGTCGCCGCCACCAAGTCCTACGTCAATTCGATCATCGCCGGGCTCGGCGTGCTTGCCGAATGGGCCGATGATGCGGGCCTCAGGAAGGCGCTGGGTCGATTGCCCGAGGATCTTGAAAAGGCGCTTGCCTGCGACTGGTCGCCGCTGACGGGTTCGCTGAAGGACGCGCAGTCGCTCTATGTGCTGGGGCGCGGCCCGAGCTTTGCCATCGCCAGCGAGGCGGCGCTGAAATGCAAGGAAACCTCCGAGCTTCACGCCGAGGCCTATTCCTCCGCCGAAGTGCTGCACGGGCCGGTCTCGCTGGTGGAGGCGCGTTTTCCCGTGATCGCCTTTGCCGCGCGCGACAAGGCGGAGGCGGCGATCGCCAAAACCGCATCCGGCATGGCGCAAAAGGGAGCGGCCGTGTTCCTGTCCTCGGACATGGCTGAAGGCGGGGCCGTCCGGCTTCCCTTTGTGGCGACCGGTCATCCGCTGACCGATGCGCTCGCCCTGATCGTGCCCTATTACAGCTTCATCGAGCAGCTTTCGCGCGCCCGCGGCTTCAATCCCGACCAGCCCGTCGCGCTCAACAAGGTGACGGAGACCGAGTGAAATGAAAAAGGCGGTTTGCGGCGCCAGGCTTTTCGACGGCGAGCGTTTTCACGATGGCATGGCTCTGGTCTTTTCGCAGACCGGCGTCGAAGGACTTGCGGCAGAGCGTCGTGTGCCGCCGGACGCGGAAATCATCCGCGCCGACGGGTTGATCCTGGCGCCGGGTTTTGTCGATCTCCAGGTCAATGGCGGCGGCGGGGTGCTGTTCAACAATGATCCGAGCCTTTCCGGCATCGAGACCATCTGCAGGGCCCACCAGCAATTCGGCACCACATCGCTTCTGCCGACGCTGATCACCGACACGCGCGAAACCGTCGAGAAGGCCGCTGCGGCGGGGCGGGCTGCGTTTGACGCGGGCGTGCCGGGCTTTCTCGGCCTCCATCTGGAGGGGCCGCATCTTTCGCTTGCCAGGAAGGGCACGCATGATCCGGCGTTGATCCGGTCCATGGATGATGACGATTGCGGCTTCCTTCTCGAGAGCGCCGGCCGTTTCGGCGTGGCGCTCACCACGGTTGCCCCGGAAAGCGTCAGGCGCCAGCAGGTTGCCCGGCTTGTCGAAGCCGGCTTCACCGTCAGCCTCGGCCACACCGCGACAAGCTGCGCCACCGCGCGCGAATACCGTCTGGCGGGCGCGTCCATGGCGACCCATCTCTTCAACGCGATGAGCCCGCTCGGCCATCGGGAGCCGGGCCTTGTCGGCGCCGCTCTGTCCGATGGCGCGTTCTCCTGCGGGCTGATCGCCGATGGCTATCATGTCGATCCCGTCGCCATGGGGATCGCGCTCAGGGCCAAGAAGGGGCCGGGTCGCATTTTTCTCGTTACCGACGCCATGTCGGTTACCGGAACGGATCTGGAAAGCTTCGCCCTCAACGGACGCACGATCTACCGTCGCGACGGCCGGCTTACGCTGGAAGACGGCACGCTGGCCGGGGCGGATACCGACATGCTGACCTGCGTGCGCAACTGCCACAGGATGCTTGGCGTGTCCCTGGGGGAGGCCTTGCGCATGGCCTCGCTTTACCCGGCCGATGCCGTGGGGGCGGGCCGCAAGGGCCGGCTTGCCGACGGTGCCGATGCCGATTTCGTGCTGCTTGGCGAAGACCTTTCGCTGAAAGCCACCTATGTCGGCGGCGCCTGCGTTTTCGCCGCCGGTTGATGACGCCTCAATCGAACACGATCGACGGACCCTTGCTGGTTTTGGCCGCAAGGCCGGCCTGGGTCCCCGCGGCGATGGCGCGATAGGCCTTCGCGTGCGGGCCGTCCGGTTCGCCGGCAACCACCGGTGTTCCGGCATCCGAGGTGGTGCGGATGTCCATCGCCAGCGGCACCTCGCCGAGGAAGGGGACGCCGATCTTCTCGGCCTCCGCCTTCGCGCCGCCATGGCCGAAGATATGGTGGGTTTCGCCGCAATTCGGGCAGATGAAGGCGCTCATGTTTTCGACGATGCCGAGCACCGGCACGGAGACCTTGTTGAACATGGCGATCGCCTTGCGCGCGTCGATCAGCGCCAGATCCTGCGGCGTGGAGACGACCACGCTTCCGGCAAGTGGCACCTGCTGGGCCATGGTCAGCTGCGCGTCGCCGGTGCCGGGCGGCATGTCGACGACGAGCACGTCGAGCTCGCCCCAGGCAACCTCGCGCAGCATCTGCATCAGCGCCGATTGCACCATCGGCCCGCGCCAGATGACGGCGGTGCCCTCGTCGACCAGAAAGCCGATCGACATCACCTTGAGGCCGTATTTCTCCATCGGCATGATGGTGCGGCCGGGCCCCTGCATCGGCCGCCCGGAAAGTCCCATCAGCCGGGGAATGGACGGGCCGTAGATGTCGGCGTCCAGAAGTCCCACCCTGAGGCCTTCCGCCGCAAGGCCGAGTGCCAGATTGACCGCAGTGGTGGACTTGCCGACGCCGCCCTTGCCCGAGGCGACGGCGATGATGGAGCCGATGCCGGGAATTTCGGGCTTGGCCTGGCCCTTTCCGCCGGCGCCCTCTTTCGACGCATCGGGTTTCTGTCTGGCGTCGGGGCGCTCGCCTTTCTGTCCGGCAGGCTTTTCGGCCGTCAGCGTCACCAGCGCCTGGCGCGCGCCGGGCAGCGCTTCGGCGGCCTTTTGCGCGGCAAGACGCACAGGCTCGTAGGCCTCAACCTTGTCGGCGGGAACGTTCAGCGAGAAATAGATCTTGCCGTCAGCGATGAAGATGTCGGAGACGAGGCCGCTGAAAGACAGCGGCTTGCCGTCGGCAAGCGTGACGGTTTCAAGGCTCTTCAGAACCTGTTCCTTGCTGATCGCGGTCATGGCTGCCTTCCTGTTCTCACTCAGTGCCTAAATAGTGGAGATTGCGCGAAACGCCAATGGCGAAGCGGCCCCCTCGACTCGACGCCTTGTCCGAAAGGCAGTCAGTCGAAAAGCATGTCTCTCGTGGCGTGAGGAAGGGTGGGGGAGAAAAAAATAGAAACGCCGGGGCGAAAACATAGACTTTCAAAAGTCCGTCGCGCCGGCGTTTCTATCGTTTTCAAGTCGCGCTCTTGGGCGCGTGTTTGTTTTCATCCCCTCTGGAACTGGAGAGAAGATGAACGATTACCTGAACCAATGCAAGCTGCTTTTTGGCGGGAAGAACAGGGATTTAGACTTGATCGCCCGTCAATGACGGGCAGAGCGTCCGTGTTGCGATGCACAAATTATTGACTCAGCTTATTTTTTGGGCCCGGGGCAAGGCCGCCGGCGGGCGTTCAAAAATCCGGATTTTTTTCTTCCAATGACGGTCCCGGGGGCTTTTTCGGAGCTTTTGTCCCGCCTGACGGCGTAGGCGCGGCAAGATCGCTTGATTTCTCGGCTTTCGTTGGCTTTCCTCATTTGCACGGCCGGGAAAGTCTGCGATTCTCGCGCGGGGGGCTCTCGCGAATGCAAAAGACCGCCACCACATGACAAGAGGAGCGCCGGTAGCGACAATGACTGCAGAGACCGTATTCGAAGGCCGTATTCTGGTGAATGACCGGACGACGCTCGGCGAGGGACCGGGCTATGACCCGACCGCCGACCAGATCTGGTGGTTCGACATTCTCGACAGCAAGCTCCACCTGCTCAATGCCTCGACCCGGGACAGGCGGATCGTCACGCTGCCGGAAATGGCGAGCGCCATGGCCGTGGTCGATGAGCGGCGCCACGTCATCGCCATGGAGACCGGGCTTTATTTTCACGATGTCTCCACCGGTGCGCTCAGTCTCCATGCTGCCATCGAGCCGGACAATGCCGTCACCCGCTCAAATGACGCACGTGTGCATCAATCCGGCGCCTTCTGGGTCGGCACCATGGGCAAGGAGGCCGAAGACGGGGCAGGGGCGATCTATCACGTGCTCGCCGGCAAGGTGACGAAGATCTTCGACAGGGTCACGATCCCCAATGCCATCTGCTTTTCGCCCGACGGCGCGACGGGCTATTATGTCGACACGCGCATCAACAAGCTGATGCGCGTTCCCGTCGACCCCGAAACCGGTCTGCCCGATGGTCCCGAAGAGGTGTTCATCGATACATCGAAGAAGCCGGGCGGTATGGACGGAGCGATCTGCGACGGCGACGGGCACATCTGGAATGCCCGTTTCGGCGCCGGGGTTCTCGACCAGTATGATACCGCCGGAAGGCTCGTCGCCCGTTTCCAGCTGCCCGCCCGGCAGCCGACCTGCCCGGCCTTCATCGGCCGCGACGGCGGCTGGATGATGGTGACCTCGGCTGCCCGCGACGCCGATATCGTCGAGGAACCGAATGCCGGCTTCACCTTCGCCCTGGTGACGGGCGCCAGACCGCGCTTCGATCCGGCCTACCGGGCGTTTTGAGCGTCACGCCGACGAACAGTAGCGCAGCGCGTCATAGATGGCGGCGTGGATGTTGCGGGCATGGATGGCATCGCCGATGCGGATAAGGTCGAACCGGCCCCCGGCATTCGTCTGCGGCAGCGACGGCTTCTGCGCGATCAGGGCCTTGTAGTCAACCGCACCGCCATTGCGCGCGAGCGGCTTCAGCGCGAAATAGAGATCATCCATCGCCATGGTGCCGTATTCGATCACGACCTGTGCAGCCGCGACTTCCTCGAAGACGCCCGGCGCGTAGTCGGAGGCAAGCACCGCCCTCAGCCCGTTGCCGTCGCGCCTTATCGCCGAAAGACGCTTGTTGATGGTGATCCCGACGCCGTTTTCCGCAAAGCTTCGAGCATAGGGCACATGGTTCATCCCGCCGACATCGGGCGCGAAGAAGCGCTCGGGCGTGACGATCCGAAGTGCCGAGCCGCTGCTCGCGATCATTTCGGCCGTCGTCAGGCCCGGGTGACCGCCGTGATCATCATAAAGCAGCACCGTGTCGGCGGGTTTCACCGTGCCGGCCAGGATATCCCAGCTTGAAACGGCAAGCGCTTCGCCCTCATCAAGCGGCGGCGACTGGGCAATGCCGCCGGTGGCGACCACAACCAGATCCGGCTCTTCCGCCAGAACATCGTCTTCCTCCGCATAGACATTGTAGCGGATCGGGACATTCAAGCGTTCCAACTCGGCGAGCCGCCAGTCGATGATGCCGATGAGCTCGCGACGACGTGGATTGCGGGTAAGAAGCCTGATCTGCCCGCCCGCTTCCCCGGCGGCTTCGAACACCGCGACATCATGACCGCGCTCGGCCAGCACCCGCGCGGCCTCAAGCCCTGCCGGCCCGGCGCCGACGACAACAGCCTTGCGTGGCGTCTCGGCCTTCGCGATCACATGCGGCATGGTCGCCTCACGGCCTGTGGCGGCATTGTGGATGCAGAGCGCCTCGCCGCCCTCATAGATCCTGTCGAGACAATATGTGGCGCCGACGCAGGGGCGGACCCGGTCCTCGACCCCGGCCTCGATCTTCGCGACGATATGCGGATCAGCGATATGGGCGCGCGTCATGCCGACCATGTCGAGACGCCCTTCGGCAACCGCATGGCGGGCTGTGGCGACATCTGCGATGCGGGCGGCATGGAAGACGGGAAACCGCGTCATCTCCCGCACCGCGCCGGCAAAGTCGAGATGCGGGGCGGACGCCATGCCCTGGATCGGAATCACC
>NZ_CFHTCS010000283.1:0-5748 GCF_984369615.1 Martelella sp.
GGGGTCCAGATCTTGCCGTCCTTGAAGAGCGGATTGCCGCTCTCGATCAATTTGGAGAGCGCATCGACCGTCGCGGTAACCGCGCCAGGCGCGAGATTCTTCGCGTCTTCCAGCGAGACGTCGACGCCGGAGACCGGATTGAGGCCGGCGGCCGCGCGCGTCTTCGGGTCGGATGACGCGCCGATCGAGACGCCGCGCGATGTTCGCCCGGCGGTCGCGTCGCCGGCTTTGCTCTGTTCTCCCGCGCTTTCCTTGCGCTCGGAGGCTTTCTTGCGGTGCTTGCCCGCCTTGGAGGCGAGCGATCGCTGTGATTCGACGGCCTGGGACTCGGCTTCAGCCTCGAGTCCGGCGAGCCAGTCCGCCATCGAACCTTCGCCGGCTTTGCCCTCGAAGGACGTCTGCGGCGCTTCCTCGAAGCCGGAGTTCCTGTTTTGTTTGCTAGGTCTGTTAGCCATGAGATGAATATGAAGAGAGTCCTGCAAAAAGAAAAGAGAGGGATGGCCCAATTCAGAACAAAAACAGAACTGACTTTCGCTCGCGCGAAGCGATTTTTCAGGATGCGTCCGCCCGAATCTGACGTACAAGACAAGCGTTTGGGTCGGTCGATCTCACGGGAGACGCGAAATGCCTTTTTCTTTTTCCCCGGCGGCTTTCTGGCCGGTGGTCATGCTCGTATGCTCCAATGTTTTCATGACCTTCGCGTGGTATGGCCACCTGAAGTTTCGAGGGGCGCCGTTATTGGTCGTCGTCATGGTCAGCTGGGGCATTGCCTTTTTCGAATACTGCCTTGCCGTTCCCGCCAACCGCATCGGCGCGGCTGTTTATTCCACGGCCCAGCTCAAGACGATTCAGGAAGTGATCACGCTCACCGTGTTTACCGGTTTTTCCGTGTTCTGGCTCAAGGAATCCCTGACCTTCAACCATCTGATCGGTTTTGCTCTGATCGCTGCCGGCGCGGCCTTCATATTCCGGGCCTGATCGTCTTCGATGCCGCAGCGTCCGGGCGGGCCGATTGTGCTGGCCCGGACGCTTCAGTTCCTGAGCACAACATAGGCACGGATGAAGCCGTCATAGAGCATGCGGCCGCGCCAGAGGGCAAACGGCCAGACCCACCAGACGAACAGTACCAGAAGCGTGGCGGCGTTGAGCACGAGGATGTCGGCAATGGCGCGCTGGTCGGTTCCCACGGTCTCGAGCAGGGCGACGGCCTCGGAAACGGAGGCGGGCTTCGGCGCGTTGGCGGCAATGGCAAACTGGAAAAGGTTGTTGGCGATCAGAGGCCAGAATTTGAGATATTCCCGCGTGACGGCCTTGCCCGGCGAGAGCGGCGGCGGGTCCCTGGCCAGCGCGTCCGTGGTGACGCGGAGCGCCATGAGCCGCTTGCCGGGCGTCCAGCCGAGGAAGATCGTCGACAGCGCGAGCGCCAGCGGGAAGGCGAGGAGTTGAAGCGTGGAGACCGCCCGCTCGATCAGCGGCGAGGGAAAGACGGGATCGCCATTCCCGTCAAGCTGGACGGCAACCGAACGGGTGAAGGTTCCGCCGTTCTCGCCGGTGCGGGTTTCGGTGACCATGGCCAGGCGCTTTTGCGGCAGGAAGAAACTGTCGACCGTGCAGGACTGCGCGCTCATCTCCGTATCGGCGCCTTCCTCAAGCGGCCAGCTCCGTTCGATCTCGGCAAAGACCGGAAGGCTTCTGTCCGCCGGCTGGCAGATGCGGGTGTGGAAGAAGGAACTGGCGACGCCGTCCCTCAGCCCTGGACTCGCCAATGCCAGCGCGCCGACCGCGAAGGTCGCGAGAACGCCGAAGATGAGAAAATCGACGAGCAGCGCCGCCAGCCGGCGCAGGAACAGGCGCGGCGGGCGCTGGGGAGCTGCGTCCTGGTCGGTCATGCTTCACTGTCCGCTTCGCTGATGGATGGCTGCTTCGCTTTCGGCACGGGAGCGGGCCTGCCGCTGTCGTCCATCGCCACCATCACGAACTCGGCGGCCGTCACCTTCTCGCGGCGCGGCCGGTCATGCCGATGAACCCAGGCCTCGACATTGACCGTTATCGAGGTGCGGCCGATCTTTTTGAACTGAGTATAGACGCA
The DNA here is from genome assembly GCF_984369615.1 of Martelella sp. Taxonomy (NCBI): domain Bacteria; kingdom Pseudomonadati; phylum Pseudomonadota; class Alphaproteobacteria; order Hyphomicrobiales; family Aurantimonadaceae; genus Martelella; species Martelella sp. The sequence continues at coordinate 2,090 of NZ_CFHTCS010000283.1, forward strand.
GAGCGTATCGCCGATCTTGACCGGCTTTTCGAAGGTGATCGAGTTGACCGCGACGGTGACCGTGCGCATGCCGGCATGTTCCGAGGCGGCCACGAAGGCGCCGAGATCCATCTGCGACATCACCCAGCCGCCGAAAATGTCTCCGGCCGGATTGGCATTCGCCGGCATCGCCACGGTTCTGAGCGTCAGTTCGCCCTTGGGTCTTTCGTCCACTGATTCCTCTCCTCTGACGGCGCATGCCGCAATCTACCCTCAGGCCGGGCCTGCGCAAGAGCCTGCTGGCGCATCGGCCCGAAAATCGGGTCTGATTTTCGGAAAGCACGATGCGTCGATTCAATAGGTTAGAGCGCCCTGCGTCCGAATGGACGCACAAAGGACGCTCTAATGAGAAGCGCGGCGCGGCAAAGCTTTTGTTTACATATGTCTGTTTTACTCGCTCCCAGGTTTCAACCCTGGGCACGATGAACGGTATGGCGTCTTTTTCTCATCTGCGAAACGCGGCTTCCCTGACGGCTGTCTCCCTGGTCCTTGCCGGTTGCTCGATCGGCGGATTGATGACGTCGTTTTCGGTCGATACCAGCCCCAAGGATACCCAGGTGGTGACCCGCAGCGAGGCGGCCAGGGCGCAGCCTTCCGCCGTGGCTTCCGCGACTGCGCAGCAGCCTTCCGCCGCCGCGCTTGCGCAGGAAGATCCGCCGCCTGAGAGCATCGAGCAGTTGATCGCCGAGACGGAGACCTCCGCCGGCCTGCCGATCGACAGCTATCTCGGTTTCAGCGAAAGCCAGGACAAGGCCGATGTCGCCGCGATTGCGGACGCGGAGGCGAAAACCGCCGAAGCGCAGACGGCGGCGGCCGCGGATCCGGGCATCGACCCGATCAACACGGCTTCGCTTCTGCCGCACGTCGACCCCGGCGCGGGACCTGACGCAGGGCAGGGGGGCGCGGCCGAGCCGAAACAGAACCGCATACCGGGCCTGATGCCGCTGGCCGAGCGGCAATGCCGCAGCGAACTCAACGCCATGGGCGTCACCTTTTCCGAAGTCGAGGCGATCGCGGCCGGCGGCCAGTGCGGCATTGCCTATCCGGTCAAGCTGCAGAAACTGCCGGGCAATATCGCGATCTCGCCGGATGTCACCGTCAATTGCGAGACCGCGCTCGCCTTTGCCCAGTGGGTCCAGAACGACGTGGCGCCTGCGGTGCGCGTGCGTTATCTCACCGGCCTGAAATCGATCGAAACAATGGGCGGCTATTCCTGTCGCCGTGTGAACAACGGCACCAATTCGCGCACCATGTCCGAGCATTCGAAGGGCAATGCCATCGATGTCGGCGGCTTCACGCTCAATACCGGCAAGGCGATCGACGTTTCTCCCAAGGGGTTCTTCGCCTTCCGGGAGAAGGGGCTTTTGAAATCCGTCCGCGCCAGCGGCTGCGCGTATTTCAGCACGGTGCTGGGACCAGGCTATCCCAAGCACGATGACCACTTTCACTTTGATTTGAAGCAGCGCTCGTCCGGCAGGACCTACTGCAACTGATCGCCTCGCTGCCGCAGGCGGGCCGGTAACGGACCGAAGGCCGGGCAGGCGCGTCTTTTCCTCCCGCAATCACCCTGCGTTTCGTCGCAAGCTCCAGAGACGTAACGTTTCGCGCAAGAATGCGTAACGTTACGTGTCGTGTCGACAGGCGGCAGCGTGCCCTGCGCACAAGGCGTGATGTTCGAGAATGTTCGATATCTCGCCCTTAGGTTGCGCTTCGTCTTACTTGGGATTGCTTGCGAGCAGGGCCGTCGGGGAATGCAGACCGGAGCGCGCGGCGGCGCGGAATTTTTTCTTAATGACAAGGCCTGAAGATCGGCATTAAGATCGGATCAGTCTCAGGGAGCTTGAAACGGTTGCGGTACATACAGATATGAACGTCAACGAAGACCGGTGTACGCGGCCCAGAATTTGAAGGACGGACGGAGTTAATAGGAATGATCGCGATGTCGATCCGGATGCAGAACGACCCTTCCAAGAACGGGGGCAATCCGAACCGCGGAACGGCGGTGATCGCGCGCACCAAGCCCAAGACGAAGAAACCCAGCCTCTACCGGGTTCTCCTGTTGAATGATGACTACACACCAATGGAGTTTGTAATCCATATTCTGGAGCGTTTCTTCCAGAAGGATCGCGAGGCGGCGACCCGCATCATGCTGAACGTCCACAATAACGGCGTCGGCGAATGCGGGGTCTTTACCTATGAGGTGGCGGAGACCAAGGTCAGCCAGGTCATGGATTTTGCGCGTCAGCACCAACACCCATTGCAATGTGTCATGGAAAAGAAGTGAGGATCTGATCGTGCCAACATTCTCTCCCAGTCTCGAAAAGGCGCTGCATCAGGCTCTAACCTATGCAAATGACCGGCACCATGAATACGCGACGCTGGAGCACCTGCTCCTGGCGCTGATCGATGATGGAGATGCCGCCGCCGTCATGGGTGCCTGCAATGTCGACCTCGACGCCCTGCGCAAGACGGTCACCGAATATGTCGACACCGAGCTTGCAAATCTGGTGACCGGTTACGACGAGGATTCCAAGCCGACCTCCGGCTTTCAGCGCGTCATCCAGCGCGCGGTGATCCACGTCCAGTCCTCCGGTCGCGAAGAGGTGACGGGCGCCAATGTGCTTGTCGCCATCTTTGCCGAACGCGAAAGCCATGCGGCCTATTTCCTGCAGCAGCAGGAAATGACCCGCTACGATGCTGTCAACTATATCTCGCACGGGATCGGCAAGCGGCCGGGCTCGTCGGAAATCCGTACCCCGCGCGGCGCCAGTTCCGAAAACGAGGATACCGACGGCGCGGCGCAGCAGGCCGAGGAAAACGGGCGCAAGCAGCCCGACGCGCTGAAGGCCTACTGCGTCAATCTCAACGAAAAGGCGATGAGCGGCAAGATCGACCCGCTGATCGGACGCGATGCCGAGGTCAACAGGACCATCCAGGTTCTGTGCCGCCGCTCGAAGAACAACCCGCTTTATGTCGGTGATCCCGGCGTCGGCAAGACGGCGATCGCCGAGGGGTTGGCCAAGCGCATCGTCGACGGCAAGGTGCCCGAGGCGCTGATCGATGCCACGATTTTCTCCCTCGACATGGGCACGCTGCTCGCCGGCACCCGCTATCGCGGCGACTTCGAGGAGCGGCTGAAGCAGGTGGTCAAGGAACTCGAGGAATATGAGGGCGCCGTGCTCTTCATCGACGAGATCCATACCGTGATCGGCGCCGGCGCAACATCCGGCGGCGCGATGGATGCATCGAACCTGCTGAAACCGGCGCTCTCTTCGGGCGCGATCCGCTGCATCGGCTCGACCACCTACAAGGAGTACCGCCAGTTCTTCGAAAAGGATCGCGCGCTGGTGCGCCGGTTCCAGAAGATCGATGTCAACGAACCGTCCGTGGACGATGCCATCGCGATCATGAAGGGCCTGAAGCCCTATTTCGAGGAGTATCACAACCTGCGCTACACCAACGACGCCATCAAGGCGGCGGTGGAACTGTCCGCGCGCTACATCACCGATCGCAAGCTGCCCGACAAGGCCATCGACGTGATCGATGAGAGCGGCGCGGCGCAGATGCTGGTGCCGGTATCGCGCCGTCGCAAGATGATCACCGAAAGGGAGATCGAGGCC
>NZ_CFHTCS010000284.1:0-5730 GCF_984369615.1 Martelella sp.
CGAGGTTGCGAGTTCCCCCTCGGTCCACTGCGTGAGGTCGATCGTGTCGGAGAACTCATTGAGATCGGCAAAGCCTTCGCCGTTCGGTGTGAACAGCGGCAGCCAGGGCCAGTTGATCTGCATGATGTCGGCTTCGGTGCCGCCGGCAAGCTGGGTGGTGATCTTCTCCTGGTGACCGGACCAGCCGGTGAATTCCGGAGAAATGCTGTGGCCAAGCTTTTCGCCGCAATATTTCAGCGCTTCCTGGGTTGCAAGGTGACGGCTGTCGCCGCCCCACCAGGACATGCGAAGATCGGCGGCATTGGCTGCCGTCAGCGATGTTGCAGCCATCAGGCCGGCGAGAATTGTCAGTTTCATGGTCATATTTTCCTCCCTTTGAAAAAGACGGTTTCGAAGAACTATGCCGACAGCGAGATGTTTTCGCCGGTGCGGCGGTGGAAGATGTGCAGCGCGTCTTCCTGCGGCATGATGCGGATGGCATCATCGCGCAGATATTGACGCTCGATGCCCGTTGCCGGGACGACGACGATGAAGGACTGGTCCTCGACGGTGATGTAGAGGTAGACCTCGTGGCCCATGAACTCGACATGGGAGATGCGGCCGAGCAGCCCTTCTTCGGCATTCTGATCCACCACTGTGAAGTGCTGCGGACGAACACCGAAGGTGACCTCGCTCGGGGCATCCTTGTCGATGCGGGCGCGGGCCTTGTCGTCGATGGTAAAGGTCTGCGTGCCGATCCTGAGCTTGTTGCCGTCGACCAGCGTCGCATCGCCGATATTCATTTCCGGCGATCCGATGAAGCCTGCGACAAAGGCATTGGCCGGCTTGCGGTAAAGCGTGAAGGGATCGGCGACCTGCATGATCCGGCCTTCCTTCATCACGCAGATGCGGTTGCCCATGGTCATGGCTTCCGTCTGGTCGTGCGTGACGTAGACAACGGTCGAATGCATGCCTTCTGCCAGCAACTGCTTGTGCAGGTCGGTGATGCGCACGCGCATGGAGGCCCTGAGCTTGGCATCGAGGTTGGAGAGAGGTTCGTCGAACAGGAAGACCTGCGGCTTCTTGATCAGCGCGCGGCCTACGGCAACGCGCTGGGCCTGACCGCCGGAAAGCTGCTTCGGCAGGCGCTCCAGATAGTCCTCGATCTCGAGAATATGCGAGACTTCCTCGGTGGAGGCGGCAATCTCCGCCTTTGGCGCATGCTTGAGACGCAGGCCGAAGGAGAGATTGTTTTTCACCTTCATATGCGGATAGAGCGCATAGTTCTGAAACACCATCGCGATGCCGCGCTGGCCCGGGGGCTTGTCGTTGACGAGATCGTCGCCGATGCGGATCTCACCGCCGGTGATGCGCTCCAGACCGGCGATCATCCTGAGCGTCGTCGATTTGGCGCAGCCGGACGGGCCGACCAGCACCATGAACTCGCCATCCTCGATTTCCAGGTCGATGCCGTGGACGGCCTTGAACTTGCCGTAGACCTTTTCGAGACTTTTCAGCTGAACTCTGGCCATGGTTGTTATCCTTTGACTCCGCCAGCGGAGATACCTTCGATGAAATATTTCTGCGCCATGAAGAACACGACGAGGGCGGGCGTGATCGCGAGCACCGACATGGAGAGGATCTTGTTCCAGGCGAATGCCTCGGTGGTGTCGATCGACAGTTTGAGGGCCAGGGAGACCGGGTATTTGTCGACGGAGGACAGGTAGATCAACGGCCCGAGGAAGTCGTTCATCGTCCACATGAACTGGAACAGGCAGACCGAGATGAGGGCCGGCGTGAGCAGCGGTACGACGATGAAGAGCAGGGCCTGCCAGCTCGAGGCGCCGTCGACGCGCGCGGCCTCTTCCATGTCGCGCGGGATGGCGCGCAGGAACTGGACCAGCATGAAGACGAAGAACGCGTCACCGGCAAGCGCAGACGGCACCCACAGCGGCAGGAAACTATCGAGCCAGCCGAATTCCCTGAACAGCAGATACTGCGGAATGCGAGTGACGACGTTGGGCAGGAGCAGGATCGCGATCAGCGACGCGAACAGCACCTTCTTGCCGGGGAACTCGAACCGGGCGAAGCCGTAGGCAACGGCGGTGGCCGAGATCGCGGTCCCGATCATCTTCGGGATCAGGATCAGGAAGGTATTGAGGAAGAACCGGCCGAACGTATAGGGCGTCGAGGTCTTCCAGCCTTCGATATAGCCGCTGACGGTCGGATGGGTCGGCCAGAAGCCGGCGCTCGCGAACATTTCGGCATTGGTCTTGAACGATGCGCCGATCAGCCAGATCAGCGGGTAGAGCATGATCAGGCCGACCGCGAACAGGATCACGTAGCGGATGATCGACGAGATCAGGACTTTGCGCTGTTCGCGCTTGCGGGCGCGGATGGCTTCCAGATCGCGGGCGGAGAGCATGCTCGACAAGGTTTGCTCTGTCATGATCAGCTCCTCTTGTCGCCGGCGTAGTAGACCCAATGGCGCGATGACCAGAAGGCGATCAGCGTCAGGACCATGATGATGGCGAACATGACCCAGGCAATGGCCGAGGCATATCCCATGCGGAAGTTCTTGAAGGCCTCGTCATAGATGTAGAGCGGCAGCAGATAGGTGGATTTCAGCGGACCGCCGCCGGTGATGATGTAGGGGCCGTTGAATTCCTGGAAGGCCTGCACCGTCTGCATGATGAGGTTGAAGAAGATCACCGGCGTGATCAGCGGCAGGGTGATGAAGAAGAAGGTCTTCCACTTGCCGGCGCCGTCTATGGCGGCAGCCTCGTAGAGCGAATTGTCGACGCTCTGAAGGGCGGCCAGGAAGATCACCATTGCCGAGCCAAATTGCCACAGACGCAGCAGCGTGATGGTGAACAGCGCGTTGTTGGGATCGCCGAACCAGTTGACGCCCTGAAGGCCGATGCTTTCCAGCATCATGTTGATCAGCCCGACATCGGCGAAGAGATAGCGCCACAAAACCGCGATCGCGACCGAACCGCCGAGGATCGACGGGACATAGAAGGCCGTGCGGAAGAAGTTGATGAACTTCAGCTTGTAGTTCAGGATCACCGCGATGAAGAGCGCGAAGGCGAGCTTCAGCGGCACCGTCGAGAACACGTAGATCAGCGTGACCGACAGCGACTTGTTGAAGGTGCGGTCATGGGTGAACAGACGGATATAATTCTTCAGGCCGACGAAATGCGGCGAACTCATAAGCGAGTAGTCGGTGAACGACAACACGAATGACGCAAGAAATGGCACTGCAGTGAAAAGCAGCAGGCCGATGATATATGGGGACAGATAGGCGAGCCCCATGAAACGATTTTCACCGCTCATGACCGCGTTCCCGTTTGTTGGTTCCGGCAGGCGCGGCTGTCCCGTGGGAGCGCATCGCCACGGCCTGTCCGCCGTCAAGGCGGTGAGCTGAGGGCGTGCGTAAGGGCAGCCGACCCCGAAGGGCAGCACGGAAATTGTTGTGTTCTGATTTGTGCATGGCGCTAAGGCGCAGGCGAGGGATCAACCCTACAGGGTCTTGCTTTTTCCCATACGAGCGACATCCTCCCAGATGTGTAATGATGCGATACGCCTTTATTTCGGCGCTTCCACCGTTCATAATCATGCTTGGCCAATAATTTGGAATAGAGGGTTTCGGACAAAAGGATGGATAAAATCGAAGGTGGGGTTCTTGACGGTCTTGCGGTTAACGCCCTCAATCTGACGCTGACCCGTTCGACCATCAGGATGCTGCACACCTCGACCTGGACCGCCGACAAGGTCAACAAGGTCCACGACCTCGTCATCTGCCTGACGGGCAGGGCCGAATACGAGATCGCCGGGGAAAGCTTCCAAATGAAACCGGGCCGCGCCATGCTGATTCCGGCCGGAGAACGCTTCATCGGGCGCTCCACATCCGACGAACTCTATACCGGCGTCGCCCAGCATTTCCGGGCCGAGGTCTTCGGCCGCATGGACCTGTTCGAACAGATGGACTGCCGGCTCTGGGTCGACCTGCCGCGCTGGGAGATGATCGCGCCCCTGGCACGCCACTATCGCGAGACGGCGCCGCTGTCGTCCACCACCTTTGCCCAGCACCACATCTTCATGGTTCTGCTGATCGAGTTCATCGAAGCCGCCTTCATCCGCTGGCGACCGCAGAAGGACGTCGCCGTCAACAATCCGGACAGCCTCTCGCTCTCGGTCATGGTCGCGGCATCGCAGATCGCCGCCGATCCCCTGAGCCCGGACACGGTCGACCGCGTTCTGGGCTCGATCCCCTATAACCAGGATTATTTCCGCCGCGAGTTCAAGAAACAGGTCGGCCTCACACCGCCGAAATATCAGGAGTTCAAGAGGATGGAGCGGGCCATGGCCCTGCTGGCCAGCGGCCAGACCGTGAAACAGGCCTCCGCCTTCGTCGGCTATGATGACAGCTATTATTTTTCAAGGATGTTCAAGCGCTATATCGGCGTCAGCCCGGCTGGCTACAAAATGCTGAACAAGCGCCACCAGGAGGGCGCCTTCCCCCGCGGCGAGGAGGACGGCATGGCCGTCTTCCCCCTTTTGCGGCAAGCAGAATGACCGTCAGACGGCGACGAGCGCCCCGCGCGCGCCGATCACCCGGGCCGAAAGCGCCGAACCCTTGGCCAGCGCCTCAACCAGCGGCGTTCCGGTCATCAGGGCCGCGATCAGCCCGGCATTGAAACTGTCGCCGGCCGCCGTCGTATCCACGACATTTTCCGAAGGCGTCGGCTTGAACGTGACCGGACCTTCCGCCTCGTCTTCGGCATGGATCGTATCGGCGCCGTTCTTGACGATCACGGTCTTCACGCCCACAGCGCGGTAGCGCGCGATCGTTGCCTCCGGGCTTTCATCGCCGAACACCGCGCCGTCCTCGTCGAAGGAGGGCAGAACGATGTCGCTGACGGCGGCCGCCTTCATGATGGTCTCAGCCATGACCTCGCGTGAGGACCAGAGGCGCGCGCGCATGTTGGGATCGAAGGCGATGACGGTGCCCGCGGCGCGCGCTTCGGCCAGCAGGTCAAGCAGTGTGCGGCGATGCTCTTCATTGACCACGGCCATCGTGATGCCCGAGAACAGCACGAGCCCCTTGCCGGCGAGCGCCTTTCCCAGCGCCCCGGGGTCCTCTGCCAGAAGCTTTGCGGCCGACTGTCCGCGCCAGTAGGAAAAGCTGCGCTCGCCGTTCTTCAGCGCGATCATGTAGAGCCCGACAGTGCGTTCCTCGATCCGGCGCACCGAGGCCGTGCCGACGCCGGCCTTTTCCATGAAGGTCAGCATCTCGTCGGAAACCGTATCTGTTCCCGCTCCGGTGAAATAATCGACGGTGAACTCATCCGGCAGCGTGCGGGCGAGATACCAGGCGGAATTGAAGGTGTCGCCGGCAAAGCCGCGGGTATAGGCGCCGTCTTCGCGCGGGGCCATCTCGACCATGCATTCGCCGATGCACAGGATAGTCTTGGGGAGGTTTTTCATTCGTCTTCCATTTCGAAAAAAGCCGGATGCGAGACGTTGATACGCTCGACGATCTTGGCGATCTGCGACAAATGCTCCCGCATGGCCGAAACGGCCGCCTCCACGTCATGCGCCTCGATCGCGTGCAGTATCCCGGCATGTTCGTTGAGTGCGCTTGTCGCGCCGAAGGACAGGCTGAGATACCGCACACGGTCCATATGCGCCTTGTGGTCGCGAATCAATGCCCAAGCGTCGCCATGGCCGGAAAGCTCGCAGATCTGT
>NZ_CFHTCS010000285.1:0-5730 GCF_984369615.1 Martelella sp.
CGCCGAGTTGATCGACCGGTTCGGGCCGATGCCGGAGGCGGTGCAGTCACTCCTGAAGGTGGTGTTCATCAAATCGCTCTGCCGCACGGCGAATGTCGAAAAGCTGGATGCAGGGCCGAAGGGCATCGTCGTCACCTTCCGCAACAAGGAGTTCCCGAACCCGGCGGGCCTCGTCCAGTTCATCGCCGAGCAGAGCGTTTCGGCGAAGATCAGGCCGGACCAGAGCGTGTTCTTCAACCGCGACCTGCCGACGCCGGACAAGCGCCTCGGCCAGGCCGCGATCATCATGAACAAGCTTTCGAAGATTGCCGAAGCCGGCTAAGCGGCCCCGTCTCCATTGCCGATGTCGCCTGTCGCCAGTTGCTGCAGCGCGTTCTGCAGCACCTCGACGGGCTGGGCGCCGCTCAGCGCGTATTTCTGGTTCAGAATGAAGAAGGGCACGCCGGTCACGCCCATCTTCTCGGCATTGGCGATCTCGTTGCGCACCACATCGATATCGGCGTCGCTGGCAAGAAGCCGCGCGACCATCTCGCGGTCCATGCCGCATTCCGCGGCGATATCGGCAAGCACCGCGTGGTCGCCGAGATTGCGTCCCTCCTCGAAATTGGCCTTGTAGAGCCGGTCGACCACCACGTTCTGCATGGCGATGCTCTCCGTGTGGGCCCACAGCAGCAGCCGGTGCGCATCGAGCGTGTTCGGCCGGATCAGGATGCGGTCGAAGTTGAAGGTGATGCCTTCCTCGCGGCCAAGGTTCGTGAGCTGTTGGTGCATCTCGTCGCGGCGGATCGGACTGCCGAGCTTTTCGGCGAGCATCGCCTGGTTGTCGACGCCTTCCGGCGGAATGGTCGAATCAAGCTCGAAGGGACGCCACTGCACGACCACTTCGACATCGCCCTCAAGCGCGGAGATGGCGCGGTCCAGACGCGCCTTGCCGAGATAGCACCACGGGCAGACAACATCGATGACGGCGTCGACGGTTACGGTGTTCATGCCGTTCCTTTCCTTGAATACGGACATTGGGCGCAGCTTGCCGCCAACGCCAGATCATTCTTCGTGTCACCCCGCGGGCTTGTGCCGAAGGGCGAGGCTACCATCTCCTCGCCGCCGGGCTACCCGGGTCGAGCTCGAGCATGACGCAGGAGAGAAACCGACATCAAGAAAACGCCTCACTGCGCAGTCGCATCCCACCATGTGGGCAGCTGATAGCCATAGATCGGCGTTTCCTCTGGCGGCACGATATCGTTCCAGCGCGCCACCCACTGGCCGTCCCGGTGATAGAGCGGGAGCATGTAGTGGCCGTTGACGAGCAGCCGGTCAAGGGCGCGCACGGAATCGGTGAAATGCTCGGTCGAGCGCGCCTCCAGCATATCGTTGATCATACGGTCGATATCGCTGCTTGCCACGCCGGCGAAGTTGAACGTGCCTTCGATGTCGCGCGAGCGCGTCTCCCAGCGCCAGACCTGCTCGGCGCCCGGAGAGAGCGACGAGGTGAAATAGAAGCCGGGCGCCACCAGCACGATCATGTCGTAATCGAAGGTGTTGAGCCGCTTCTGGTACTGAGCGTCATCCACGGTGCGGATGGTCATCGCAACGCCGATCAGGTTCAGCGAATGCTGGTAGGCGAGCGCCAGTTTCTCCTGGGCCGAATTGGTGGTCATCACCTCGAAGGCAAGCTGGTTGCCGTCCGGCCCGATCATCTTGCCGCCATCGATCCTGTATCCGGCTTCCGCCAGAAGACGCACGGCCGCGCCCAGAACCCTGCGATCGGAACCGGAGCCGTCGGTGACCGGCATGGCGTAGTCGCCGGCAAGGATTTCCGGATCGATCACGTCGATCGCGTCGCCCAGCAATTCGCGCTCGGTCTCGCTTGCCGGATTGCCATAGGCGCCGAGCGCGGAGTTCTGCCAGTAGCTCTCGGTGCGCTGATAGGCGTTGTCGAAGAGCGTGCGGTTGACCCACTGGAAATCGAAAACGTTCGACAGCGCCTCGCGCACCCGCGCATCCTCGAATTTCGGTCTCCGCGTGTTGAAGACGAAGCCCATCATGCCCGTCGGCGTCTCGGGCGAAAACGTATCCTTGATCACCTGGCCGTCGTTGGCGGCGGGAAAATCATAGGCCCGGTCCCAGTGGCTCGGATCATCGTCGGGATAAACGTCGACCGCGCCCTTCTTGAACGCCTCGAACAGGGTCGAACTCTGCAGGTAGTAGTCGACGGTGATCCTGTCGTAATTGGCGAAGCCGACCATCGAGGGCAGGTCCTTGCCCCAGTAATCGTCTCGGCGGGCGTAGACGATCCTCTGGCCGGGCTCGACGCGATCGATCTTGTAGGGGCCGGAGCCGAGCGGCATGGCCATCGTGTCCGTATCGAAGGTTTCGGGATCCAGCGCATGGGCGGGGAAGACCGGCATCAGCGCGAAGATCAGCGGCGTTTCCCGGTTGGCCTTGTCGTTGAAGGTGAAGCGCACGCCGCGCTCGCCGACCTTTTCCATGCTGTCGACGAGATCGAGGCGGCGGTTATAGGGCGGGCGGCCCTTCTCCTTCAGAAGGTTGAAGGTGAACATCACGTCCTCGGGCGTCACCGGCGCGCCGTCAGCCCATCTTGCGCGCGGGTCCATGTTGAACTGGATATAGCTGCGCTCCGCGTCCCATTCGGCGGTTTCGGCAAGAAGGCCGTAAAGGGTGAAGGGTTCGTCGCGCGAGCGCTTCATCAGCGGCTCGTAGACGAGATGGCCGAACTCCTCCTCCCACAGGCCGCGGGCGGATGAGCGCATGCCCTTCAGCACGAAGGGGTTGAGCGCATCGAAGGACCCGACCACGCCATAGGTGATCTCGCCGCCCTTCTTGACATCGGGATTGACGTAGCTGAAATGCTCGTAGTCCGGCGAAAGCGCCGGGTCGCCGTGCATGGCGATGCCATAGAGCGGATCGGCGGCGGCCGCACCCGCCCATGCCACGGAAAAGAGGAGAGGAACAATGATGCGCATCGATTCGTCCTGTCTTGATCCTTTGATGCCCGAGACTAGCATGGGCGCCGCGCCTTGCGAAATACGGGCGGGATTCTGCCGTCTCGCGGCAATTTAGACGTTTTCGGGGGTGGAACACGAACCAATGTGACGATATCAGGGGAAACACTGGCGGTTGAGGCCCGAATGAGGGATGGTCTGCCGCATTTCGGTAACATTAGGCATGCAGGTTCCAGCACCATTGACCTCATGCAGACGAACCAGGAGAGAAATTTCATGCTTTCACGCGCCAGATTTTTGAAGCATGTCGCGGTTTGCGCTTTCACGATTGCCGGCATCTCCGCCGGCGGCGCTTCGGCCCAGGACCAGCAGCCAGCCCAGCAGGCGGCCCAGCAGGGCAACGGATTGCCCACGCAGGGCTGGTTCAAGACCTGTAACGACAATGGTCAGGCCAATGTCTGCATCGTCCAGAACTATGCCCGCGCCGAAAACGGCCAGGTCCTCACCGCCGTCGGCCTGATCACGCCCCAGGGCGGCAACGGCCAGCCGATGCTGCAGATCACCGTGCCGACCTTCCGCGTGATCCCGGCCGGCGTGACCATGCAGATCGACAATGCCAACCCGCAGCGGGTCGACTATGCGCTGTGCACCAACGAGCAGTGCATCGCCCAGGCGCCGCTGACCGACACGCTGGTAAACGCCATGAAGCGCGGCGGCAAGGTCACCTTTACCTCGGTCAACGTTCGTCAGCAGCCGAACCCGGTCGACGTGACCCTCAGCGGCTTCACCGCCGCCTTTGACGGCGATCCGATCAGCCAGCCCGATCTCGTCGAGAGCCAGCGCAACCTTGATGAATCGATCAAGAAGATGGCTGTCGACCGCCGCAAGAAGATCGAGGAAGCCCAGCAGAGCGCCACCGGCGGCAACTGATCCGGCAGATCCGTACAAAAAGAAAGGCCCGGTTGCCTCATGGCAACCGGGCCTTTTCATGTAGAGGGCATCGCCCGCGTCGCATCAGTGGGAGACTGCGTAACGCGGTGCAAGCTGGCCATTGTCCGTGACGGTGAAGATCTCGCCGATCTGCGGGTTGCGCAACGGTTCGCCGCTCAGATCATGTTCGAGATTGCCTTCCGAGACATAGGCCACATAGCCCTTCTCGTCGTTTTCGGCGACGAGATGATAGAAAGGCTGATCCTTGTCAGGCCGGATTTCCGGCGGAATGGAATTATACCAGTCATCGGTGCGGGAGAATTCCGCGTCTACATCGAATATGACGCCCCGAAAGGGAAGCGTACGATGACGGACGATATCGCCGATATTGTATTTCGCTTCGCGTATCTTCATGAGCATTTCCTTTCGAATACTATATGGAAACGCACCACGGAGACTGCAAGAGGCGCATCGGATTTGCCGCAAAAGCTCTTGAAAACAAAAAGAAAACCGGTCGCCAAAGGGCGGCCGGTCTTGAGCTGTCTTAAAGACTGCCCGGGCTGAAATCAGACCGAATAGTACATGTCGAATTCGACCGGGTGCGGCGACATTTCGAACCGCAGCACTTCTTCCATCTTCAGGTCGATATAGGCGTCGATCTGGTCGTCGTCGAACACGCCGCCGGCCGTCAGGAAGGCGCGGTCGGCATCGAGGCTCTCGAGCGCTTCGCGCAGGGAGCCGGCAACCGTCGGGATTTCCTTCAGCTCTTCCTTGGGCAGGTCGTAGAGATCCTTGTCCATGGCGTCGCCGGGGTGCAGCTTGTTCTTGATGCCGTCGAGGCCGGCCATCATCAGGGCCGCGAAGGCGAGGTAGGGGTTGGCGCCCGGATCGGGGAAGCGAACCTCAACGCGCTTGGCCTTCGGCGAGGAGCCGAACGGAATGCGGCAGGAGGCCGAACGGTTGCGGGCCGAATAGGCGAGCAGAACCGGAGCCTCGAAGCCCGGGACCAGACGCTTGTAGGAGTTGGTCAGCGGGTTGGTGAAGGCGTTGATGGCCTTGGCGTGCTTGATGATGCCGCCGATGTAATAGAGGCAGGTTTCCGACAGGCCGGCATATTCGTCGCCGGCGAAGGTCGGCTTGCCGTCCTTCCAGATCGACTGGTGCACGTGCATGCCCGAGCCGTTGTCGCCATAGACCGGCTTCGGCATGAAGGTCGCGGTCTTGCCATAGGCATGGGCAACCTGGTGGACGCCGTACTTGTAGATCTGGGTCTTGTCGGCCATGCGGGTCAGCGTGTCGAAGACCATGCACAGCTCGTGCTGGGCCGAGGCCACTTCGTGGTGATGCTTCTCGACGGTGATGCCCATTTCGGCGAGGACCGTCAGCATTTCCGAACGCATGTCCTGGACGCTGTCGACCGGCGGAACCGGGAAATAGCCGCCCTTGGTGCGCGGACGGTGGCCCATATTGCCGGTTTCGTATTCGGTATAGGCGTTCGACGGCAGTTCGGTGCTGTCGAGCTGGAAGCCGGTATTGTAGGGTTCGGCGGAGAAGCGGACGTCGTCGAAGACGAAGAATTCGGGCTCGGGGCCGAAGAAGGTGGTGTCGCCGATGCCGGTCGATTTCAGATAGGCTTCGGCCTTCTTGGCCGTGCCGCGCGGGTCGCGGTTATAGGCTTCACCGGAAAGCGGCTCGAGAACGTCGCAGAAAACAGCCATGGTGGACTGTGCGAAGAAGGGGTCCATATGGGCCGTCTCGGTATCGGGCATGAGGACCATGTCCGACTCGTTGATGGCCTTCCAGCCGGCGATCGACGAACCGTCGAACATGATGCCGT
>NZ_CFHTCS010000286.1:0-5691 GCF_984369615.1 Martelella sp.
TCGCCTCGTCGCGGCGGAAGAGATAGAGCAGCATGCGCAGGGCCTTGCCGCGTTCGCCCTGAAGCTCCGGATCCCTGTTGACCACATAGGCGGCGTCCTTGCGGGCGAGCGCCAGAATGTCGCCGTGGGCCTCCAGATGGGCGAAGCGGAAGCCCGGCATGCCGGACTGGCGCGTGCCGAGAAGCTCGCCCTCGCCGCGCAGCCTCAGGTCCTCTTCGGCGATCCGGAACCCGTCATTGCTGTCGCGCAGGACGGAGAGCCGCGCGCGGCCGGTTTCCGACAGTGGTCCCTTGTAGAGCAGAATGCAGGAGGAGGCCTCGTCGCCGCGCCCGACCCGGCCGCGCAACTGGTGCAACTGGGCAAGGCCGAAGCGCTCGGCATGCTCGATGACGATGATCGTGGCGTCCGGCACGTCGACGCCGACTTCGACTACGGTGGTTGCCACCAGAAGCCGGGTCTCGCCGCTCTTGAACGCCTCCATCGCCGCTTCCTTGTCCGCTGACGACATGCGGCCATGTACAAGCCCGACATGTTCCGGCCCGAGCGCCTTTGCCAGGGTCTCCCTGCGCTCTTCCGCCGAAACCAGATCAACGGCCTCCGATTCCTCCACCAGAGGGCAGATCCAGTAGGCTTTTTTTCCTTCATTCAGCGCCTGCCGCAACCGGCCGACCACATCACCGATCCGCTCGGCCGGGATGGTGACGGTCTGGATCGGCTTTCGCCCGGCCGGCTTCTCGGTCAGGTTGGAGACATCCATGTCGCCGAAGGCCGCCAGCACCAGCGTGCGCGGGATCGGCGTTGCCGTCATCACCAGAAGATGCGGCGACATGCCCTTGGCCGTGAGCTTCAGCCGCTGGTGAACGCCGAAACGATGCTGCTCATCGACGATCGCCAGCCTCAGGTCATTATAGCTGACATTGTCCTGAAACAATGCGTGGGTGCCGATGATGATCCGCGCCGTGCCATCGGCGATCTCCGCCTCGATAACGCGGCGATCGGCCGCTTTCGTCTTGCCGGTCAGAAGCTTGACCGTGACGCCCGCCTTTTCCGCCAGTGCGGCGATGCCTTCAAAATGCTGGCGGGCGAGGATCTCCGTCGGCGCCATCAGCACGGCCTGGCCGCCGTCCTCGACCACCGCCAGCATCGCCAGAAGACCGACGACGGTCTTGCCGGAACCGACATCGCCCTGGAGCATGCGCAGCATGCGCGTCTCCCGGGCCATGTCCGCAAGGATCGCCGAAATGGCATCTTCCTGACCGGAAGTCAGGGCGAAGGGCAGGGCGGCGCGAACCTTGCCCGAAAGCGCGTCTGTGGGATGCACCGGCCTTCCCCTGGCGCGCCGCATCCGGCTTCTGACAAGGGCGAGCGACAGCTGGCCGGCCAGAAGTTCGTCATAGGCAAGCCTGCGCCGTGCCGGGGCCTGGGGTTCAAGATCGGTCGCGTCGCGCGGATTGTGAAGCGCAAGGAGCGCTTCCTTCAGCGCCGGAAAGCCCTGACGTCTGAGGACCTCGCCGTCGATCCATTCGGGAAAATCGGGGACCCGCTCATTGGCGCTTTCGATCGAACGCCGCAGAACCTTGGCGGAAAGTCCGGCCGTCATCGGGTAGACCGGCTCGCAGTCCGGCAGCGTATCGGCCTTGTCGGCGCTCACCATGTAGTCTGGATGCACCATGGACGGCCGGCCGTTGAACCATTCGGCCCGGCCGCTGACCAGCACCGTCTCGCCGACGGGAAGCGCCTTTTCCAGCCAGTCGGCCTTGGCGCGGAAGAAGGTCAGCGTCAGTTCGCCCGTATCGTCATGGATGAACACCCTGTAGGGCGCGCTGGAACGGACCGGGGCCGGCTGGTGACGGTCGACGCGGCCCTCCACCGTCACGATCGCGCCTTCTGGCAGGTGCGCGATGCCGGGCCTCAGCCGACGGTCGATCAGCGAGGTCGGCGCGTGGAACACCAGATCAATGACGCGCGCCTCGTCCTCGCGCCCTGTGAGGCGCGCGAGCAGTTTCTCAAGTTTCGGCCCGATCCCCGCAAGCGAGGTGACGGGCGCGAACAGGGGGTCGAGCAGAGCCGGGCGCATTATTCCCAATTGGACCGAAGGAAGCGCTTTGGCAAGGCTGACAAGCGCGAAACGAGCGGTTATAGAGACCAATCAACAAAGAAGGTTTTTGAAATGACCGGTCTGAAACGTTCGAGCGCCGACCTCGATCCCCGCCGCCGGCGGATCCTGTTTCGCTGCTGGCACCGCGGCATCCGCGAGATGGATCTGATCCTCGGCCAGTTCGCCGAGGAGAATCTTGCCGGAATGGACGACGAGACGCTCACTGCGCTCGAAACGATCATGGCCGAGGAAGACAATGACCTGATCAAATGGATCAACGGCGCCGAAGCGGCGCCCGACCACGTGCGCATACCGCTTTTCGAACGCATCTGCGCCTACAGGCCGGATTTCGACCCGGTCGAAAACGACATCTGAAGATTTTTGCGAAAACATGATAGCCGGATTCAACCCGAAAAAGCTGGATGGCCTCAGCGGCGCCGTCACCATTGCCAACGCCGTGCCGGGCACCGAACCGCTGGTGCTGGCGGAAATGGCGCGCGCCGGCCAGTCCGTCGCCTATGTGCTCTCCGACGGCCAGCGGATCGCCGATTTCGAGCAGATGCTCGGCTTTGCCGCCCCTGACATTCCGGTGCTGACGCTGCCCGCCTGGGACTGCCTGCCCTATGACCGCGTTTCGCCCGGCGCCGACACCTCCGCACGCCGTCTCTCTGCGCTTTCCGGCCTGATCGCGCATGCCCAAAAGCCGCATCCGGCCATCATCCTCGTCACTGTCAATGCCATGCTGCAGAAACTGCCGCCGCGCGAGATCGTCGCGACGCTCGGTTTTTCCGCGCGCGCCGGCCAGGTGATCGATATGGAAGTCATCGTCCGTCGTCTGACGGATGCCGGTTTCGAACGGGTGCCGACCGTGCGGGCCGTCGGCGAATATGCGGTGCGCGGCGGCATTCTCGACGTCTTCGTACCGGGAGAAGAGAACGGACTGAGGCTCGATTTCTTCGGCGACACGCTGGAATCGATCCGCGCCTTCGATGCCGCGACCCAACGCACCATCGGCTCGGTCAAGGCCTTCACGCTCAACGCCATGAGCGAGGTAACGCTGAACGACGGGACCATTGCGCGATTCCGCAAGAACTACCTGTCGCTCTTCGGCGCCTCGACGCGCGACGATGCGCTCTACCAGGCCGTTTCGGAAGGCCGCCGCTATGCCGGCATGGAGCACTGGCTGCCGCTGTTCTACGAGCGCCTGGAAACGGTGTTCGACTATCTCTCCGGCTTCCGGATCATTTTCGACCACGCCGCGCGCGAGGCCGCGAGCGAGCGGGCTGACCTGATTGAGGACTATTACGAGGCCCGGCGCACCAATCTGGGCGCCGCCCATGGCGGGCAGGGCGCGCCCTACAAGCCCGTGCCGCCGGACATGCTCTATCTCGATGAGACGGCATTTGCCGCCGGTCTCGAAGCAAGCGAGGCCGTGCGGCTTTCGCCGTTCAACGAGGCATCATCGCTCGGCAAGCCTGTGATCGCGCTCGAAGCCCATGCCGGCCCGCGCTGGGCCGTTGCCGCGCAGGCGCGCAAGGGTGACGACGGCGAGCGCGCCAATGTGTTCGAGGAAGCCGTCCGGCATATTGCCGAGACGCGCGCGAAGGGCGGCAGGGTGCTGATCACCGGATGGTCCGAGGGGTCGCTCGACCGGTTGCTGCAGGTCCTGAAGGAACACGGGCTTTCCAAGATCAAACCGGTCAAGGCGCTCTCCGACCTTCAGCGGCTCTCCAAGGGCGAGGCGGCGAGCGCGGTCCTGAGCCTCGAGGGCGGCTTCGAGACCGGCGACCTGCACGTGATCGGCGAGCAGGACATTCTCGGTGACCGACTGATCCGCAAGACCAGAAAGAACAGGAAAGCCAGCGACTTCATCACCGAAGTTTCCGGACTGGATGAAGGCTCCCTGGTCGTTCACGCCGAACATGGCATCGGGCGGTTCACGGGACTGAGGACGATCGAGGCGGCGGGCGCGCCGCGCGACTGCCTGGAACTGCATTATGCCGATGATGCCAAGCTGTTCCTGCCGGTCGAGAACATCGAGCTTCTGTCGCGCTACGGTTCCGATGCCGCCGACGTGCCGCTCGACCGGCTCGGCGGCGGCGCATGGCAGGCGAAGAAGGCGCGGCTGAAGAAGCGGCTTCTCGACATGGCCGACGAACTGATCGCGATCGCCGCCAAGCGGGCAACCCGCACGGCGCCGCCGCTGGTGGCGGCCGAGGGGCTTTATGACGAATTCGCCGCCCGGTTCCCCTATGAGGAGACGGAGGACCAGTATAACGCCATCGAGGCGGTGCGCGGCGATCTCGGCCTCGGACGGCCGATGGACCGCCTGATCTGCGGCGATGTCGGCTTCGGCAAGACCGAAGTGGCCCTGCGTGCGGCCTTCCTTGCCGCCATGAACGGCGTCCAGGTGGCCGTAGTGGTGCCGACGACGCTACTCGCGCGCCAGCACTACAAGACCTTCATCGAACGTTTTCGCGGACTGCCGATCAAGGTCGCGCAGGCTTCGCGCCTCGTCGGCGCTAAGGAACTGGCCCAGACCAAGAAAGACCTTTCCGAGGGCAAGGTTGACGTCGTGGTCGGCACCCATGCGCTTCTGGGCACCACGATCAAATTCGCCAATCTCGGCCTCCTGATCATCGACGAGGAGCAGCATTTCGGCGTGCGCCACAAGGAGCGGCTGAAGGAACTGAAGAGCGACGTGCATGTGCTGACGCTTTCGGCGACGCCCATTCCGCGCACGCTGCAGCTTGCCATGACCGGCGTTCGCGAGCTCTCGCTGATCACCACGCCGCCGGTCGACCGCATGGCGGTCAGGACCTTCATCTCCCCCTTCGACCCGCTGGTGATCCGCGAGAACCTGATGCGCGAGCACTATCGCGGCGGCCAGAGCTTTTACGTCTGTCCGCGTCTTTCCGATCTGGAGGAGGTTCAGGCCTTTTTGCAGGCCGAAGTGCCGGAGCTGAAGGTCGCCGTTGCCCACGGGCAGATGGCGGCGGGCCAGCTCGAGGACATCATGAACGCCTTCTATGACGGCAGCTATGATGTGCTGCTGTCGACGACGATCGTGGAATCCGGCCTCGATGTGCCGACCGCCAACACCCTGATCGTTCACCGCGCCGACATGTTCGGCCTGGCCCAACTTTACCAGCTGCGCGGCCGCGTCGGCCGTTCGAAGATCCGCGCCTTCGCGCTGTTCACGCTGCCTGCCAACAAGCGGCTGACCGATACCGCCGAGCGGCGGTTGAAGGTGCTGCAGTCGCTCGACACGCTGGGCGCCGGCTTCCAGCTCGCAAGCCACGATCTCGATATTCGCGGCGCCGGCAATCTGCTCGGCGAGGAACAGTCCGGCCACATCAAGGAGGTCGGGTTCGAGCTTTACCAGCAGATGCTGGAAGAAGCGGTCGCCGAGGCCAAGGGCGACGAGGACGCGGGCGGCAGCGACTGGTCGCCACAGATCGGGCTCGGAACGTCGGTGATGATCCCGGAAAGCTATGTGCCGGATCTCAATCTCAGGATGGCGCTCTACCGCCGTCTTGGCGAATTGACCGATGCCGGCGATATCGACGCCTTCGGCGCCGAGTTGATCGACC
>NZ_CFHTCS010000287.1:0-5683 GCF_984369615.1 Martelella sp.
GGTTGTCGGTGTCGATATTGACCTTGCGCACGCCGTGCTTGATGCCGCGCTGGATTTCCTCAACCGGCACGCCCCAGGTCGGCTTCATCTCGCCGCCATATTTGTTGATGATTTCCTGCAGCTCTTCCGGCACGGAGGACGAGCCATGCATGACGAGGTGCGTATCCGGCAGGCGGCGGTGGATCTCCTCGATCACGTTCATCGCCAGCACTTCGCCATCGGGCTTGCGGGTGAACTTGTAGGCGCCGTGGCTGGTGCCCATGGCAACGGCAAGCGCATCGACCTGCGTATCCTTGACGAACTGGACGGCCTGGTCAGGATCGGTCAGAAGCTGGTCGTGGTCGAGCTTGCCCTCGAAGCCGTGGCCGTCTTCCTTCTCGCCCTCGCCCGTTTCCAGCGAACCGAGAACGCCGATCTCGCCTTCCACCGACACGCCGGCCCAGTGCGAGAAGTCACAGACGCGTTTCGTCACGCCGGCATTATATTCATAGTCAGCCGGCGTCTTGCCGTCGGCCTTCAGCGAACCATCCATCATCACCGAGGTGAAACCGTACTGGATCGCCGTCATGCAGGTCGGCTCGGAATTGCCGTGGTCGAGATGCATGACGAGCGGAATGTCGGGGTAGAGCTCGGCCAGCCCGTCGATCAACTTCGCCAGGATCAGGTCGTTGGCGTAAGCGCGCGCGCCGCGGCTTGCCTGGATGATCACCGGCGAGGACGTCTTCTGGGCGGCCGCCATGATCGCCAGCCCCTGCTCCATATTGTTGATATTGTAGGCGGGCACGCCATAGCCGTGTTCGGCGGCGTGATCGAGCAATTGTCTCAAGGTAACCCGGGCCATAACAAATTCTCCTGTTGCCTGACCAACGCCATAGCCGACGCAGGCTTGAATGTGATTGCCAAGCGTCAAGCCGCGCCATCGGCGCATGGCCTTATTGTGGTTCAATGATAATGCGGGAATGCGAAATCACAAGATTATTTTATAAATATCATTATATTTGTTATTTTAATCGTTTCTATATGTGATATATACCGCTAATCTTGATGTTATATCAATTATTCGGACACATACGGCGAAGGAGAATGCCTTGAAGGCGGATGAAAGACGCGCGGCGATGATGGCGCTGCTGATGGAGCGCGGTACGGCCAGCGTGGAGGAATTGAGCCAGCGTTTCCGGGTTTCCAAGATGACGGTGCATCGCGACCTCGATGAGCTGGAAGCGTCCGGTCAGCTACGCAAGATGCGCGGCGGCGCTTCCGTCCAATCCTCGGCCATGTTCCAGGCCGATTTCCGCTATCGCCAGAAAATCGCCGCGGGCGAGAAAGCCCGGATCGCGGCGGCCGCCGCCGCATTCATCGAGCCCGGCATGACGCTGATGATCGACGATTCATCGACCGCGGCCAATCTCGCAGCCCACCTGTCCCAGCGCCTGCCGTTGACTGTGATATCTAACAATCTGAGTGTGATATCCGAACTGGCCGGCGTCGCGGGCATCGAGCTGATGGCGCTCGGCGGCCAGTACAGCCGCAAGTTCAACGGCTTTTTCGGCCTCCTGACCGAGGACGCGCTGCGCGGGCTTCGCGCCGATATCGGCTTCATCTCGGCCTCGGCCATCTATGAGGGCGAGGCCTTTCACCAGGATCCGGAAGTGGTCCAGACCAAACGGCTGATCGTCAAGGGCGCGGAACGGCGCGTGCTTCTGGCCGACCATACCAAATTCGGCCGCCCGGGCCTGCATTTCCTGACCGGTCTCGAGACTTTCTCCGCCGTGCTGACGGGCGACGAACTGGACGAGGCGCAGCGCGCGGTGCTGACGGAAAAAGGCGTTTCGCTGCATTGCATCCCTGCCTGAAATGGTTACATCGGAGGGACGAAGCAACGATCCGGGCATGAAGCGATGGACGCAAAGGAAACGATCAGCCTCTACGAGGCCATTGGCGGGGCCGATACGGTCGAACGCCTGACGCGCCGTTTCTATGAACTGATGGACAGCCTGCCGGAAGCGGCCCATTGCCGGGCGATCCACCCGGACGATCTTACGGGGTCGGAGGCGAAGTTCCGCGACTATCTGACGGGCTATCTCGGCGGACCGCCGGTCTATGTGGAAAAACACGGCCACCCCCGGCTGAGGATGCGCCACATGCCGGCGCCGATCGGGCCGGAAGAGCGTGACGAGTGGCTCTTGTGCTTCCGCCGCGCGCTGGAAGAGACCGTGCCCGACATGAAGCTGAGGGCGATCATCCTGCCGCCGGTGGAAAAGCTCGCCTACCACATGCAGAACAAGGCCTGACCCAATGACCGCCCTGACGCTCCCCGCCCGGATATTGCTGTTCTTCGCCGGCCTCACGGGCGCTGCCGGCATCATGCTGGCGGCAGCCTCCTATCACGGCGACAGCGCGGTGCTGCTTTCCGCAGCCCTCGTCTGCCTTGCCAACGGCCCGGCGCTGATCGGCCTTGCCCTGCTTTCCGTGCGCACGGCAGCCGCTCTTGCCGCTGGCATTCTGATGGTTTTCGGGACGGTGATGTTTGCCGGAGACCTTGTGGCGCGCGCCTATCTGGGCTTCGGCTTCTTCCCCATGGCCGCCCCCATCGGCGGCACGTCGGTGATTGCAAGCTGGCTGCTGGTCGCCCTTGCCGCCCTGATGCCCCCGCGCAAGGGCTGAAGGCTATTCCGCTTCTTCGCCTGGAATGCGCCCGAAGCGCAGCAGATTGCCGTGCGGATCGTAGACGTAGAATTCCTTCATGTTCCATTCGCGCAGCTTGAAGCCGCGCTCATCCACGATGCCGCGCATCGAGAACTCGGCGTGAAGCGCATCAATGCCGCCGCCGCGGATATAGATCGAGGTGTTTTCACAAAGTCCGCGGTCGTCCGTCAGCCAGAAATGCAACTCCATGCCCGGACGCCTCAGGATGAGGTAGGTCCCATCCTCGTGCACGACTTCAGAGAGGCCGAGCTTTTCCGTGTAGAACGCCTTGGTCTCGGCAAGATCAAGTGACGGCAGGACGGGCAGGACGGCAATGTCGACCGGATCAGCCATTCATGCGCCCTCCACGCTGTTGAAACCCTCGAATTCCGGGTGGCCAAGATAGTTCACCTTGCGCTCGCCGGCATTCCTGTGGGCGTCGCGGAACTGCTCGGAACGGGTCCAGGCGGAAAACGCATCCTCGTTCTCCCACAGCGTATGCGATGCATAGAGCGTGTAGCCCTCGTCCTCGAAGGTCTTGCCCCTGAGAAGATGAAAGGAGATGAAGCCGTGCAACTCGGAAAGCCGCGAATCGCGCCCTTTCCATACAGCTTCGAATTCCTCCTCGGAGCCAATGGCAATCCTGAACCGGTTCATCGCGACATACATGGAACACCTCACGGGGTTTGTCATACTGATAAGAAATGGCTGCGCCGGCAGGCGAGGTCAATCACCTCGGCCCGGCTATTCCCGCCGGAAGGCGGTCTTGTGGAGTCTCGAGGGGTGAATGGGAGAATGGCGGCTTCGCCAGGCGCCGCAAGGCCTACGCCGCCGATCGTCGCACACCTGCAGCCAGGCCACGCATGCAGCCCGATCAGGCCGACCGCCCTGCCCTCATACATCCCGCCTATCACGAATTGCGCTCGCTCATGGTCTGCAGCGCGCGTTCCAGCGAGGACTTGGAGCCGTTGCGCAGCGGAATGAAGGCCTTCTTGAATTTCTTGCAGCCGCTCTTGACGCGCACGCAGGCATCATGGCTGATACAGTCGATCGGACAGAAAACGCAGTCGACCGAGGGCAGCACCCTGTCGATACGCGAGACCGCCTCGCGCAGGCCGCCGTCGTGATGGATCAGTTCGGCGCCGAAATCATCAGCCACTGCGCGCAAATGGGCGACCTGACAGTCGCGCCCGCCGACATAGAGAAAACTGCGGCCATTGAGCCCCTCAGGCGCCTCGGCGACGCGGGTCACGTCCTGGACCCCGCTGTTCGGCGGGTTCTTCGCCTGTTTACGCTTGTTCTTCTTCGCCAATTTCGCCCTCCCGGCCTTGCCGTTCCGTTGATGACGGGGAAACCCTATAAAACATGATTAAAAAGGTAAAGTATAAATATGACTAATTAACTCATGTTTTATGTCGCAATGGCCGAACGGTTCTTCGCCGGCGGTCACAGCTTCTTTCACTGGCCTTGCCGCGCCGACCGCGCTAAAAAGGCGCAAAATGGAGGCCTTATATGCTCGAGAAGATCGAAGACCTGCCGGAAAACATCATCGGCTTCACGATACACAACGCGCTGAGCGCGAGCGATTATCAAAATGTGCTGCTGCCGGCGCTTGAAGAACACAGTTCCAGCCATGACGGGCTGCGGCTGCTTCTGGTCACCGCCAGCGATTTCGCGGGCTCCGATATCGGGTCGGCGATGGGCGGCCAGCCCTTCCGCCGTTCGGAACCGCTGGCCTTCAAGAGCATCGCCATCGTCAGCAGCAATCGCGGCTTCACGCAGGCCGTGCAGATGTTCGGCATGCTTTTCCACGCGGACGTGAAGGTATTCGAGCCCGAACAGCAAGACGCCGCCGTCACCTGGCTGGAACAGTAAGCGTCAGCGGCAATAGCGATATCCCCGGCTGCGCTCGATCACGTCGAGATGCATGTGGTCCTGATGAGTCGCGTCGCTGCCGGGAGACAGGACGGTCGAAAAGAACAGGCAGGCCGAGGCGCTTGCGGTGCGCTGGAAGGCGCCGGTGAGGCTGCCATCCTTCCTGCGCGGCACCATGTCGATGGTCTTGCCGTTCGAAAAGGAGAGCGAGCGGATATCGACGGCATTGCCCCTGGCGTGTTCGGAAATCTTGCCGTCCGACCGGCTGTTGCGGTTGCGGCAGACATAGGTTGAAGCCTGGCGGACTTCCGTCAGTTTCGTGCCCGCGCCGAAGGCGATCTCGGCCGAGGGCGCGACATAGGCGGTAAGCCAGTTTGCCAGCGCCAGCGCGGTCTTGCAGCGCATTGTGCCGGCCGGCTGCAGCGGCACGCCGTCGGCCGCCATGGTAACGCTGAGCGGTCGCCCTATCCCGCACTGACCGGGATCATCAATCGTCTCCAGAACCTCGTATTCGACGCCCAGCGCCGTCAGCGCCGCGGTGCAGCGGGCAAATTCGCCATCATCTTCCATCGGGGGCGCAGGGTCTTCGGGCGCGACCGTTTCCGAGACCTTGGCGTCCTCTCCGGTATTTTCCGATGCCGGTTTCGCGGGTTGCGCGCTCTCCTCCTGCCCCGCGGCCGGTTCGAGATCGTCCGGACGCTGCTCCGGCACCGGCGGGTTTTCAGGCATGTCCATGCTCATCGTCGAAAGGCCGGCGGCAACAATGAGCGGAAACACAAAGAGCGGGCGGACAAGCTTCACGGCAGTTTCCTCATGATCAATCGTCAGGGTTGAACGCCGGACAGCATGCGGAGGTTCCGCCAACAAAGCCGCCCACGAAAACGAAACGCCCCGGTCTTCTGCAAGATCGGGGCGTCAGGATGGATGCGCGGGAGCGATCAGTCCATTGCCTTGACGATGTCCTCGGTCATCTTCTTGGCGTCGCCGAGCAGCATCATCGTTCCGTCCTTGTAGAACAGCTCATTGTCGATGCCGGCATAGCCGGAGCCGAGCGAGCGCTTGACGAAGAGGCAGGTCTTGGCCTTGTCGACGTCGAGGATCGGCATGCCGTAGATCGGCGAGG
>NZ_CFHTCS010000288.1:0-5663 GCF_984369615.1 Martelella sp.
CCGGACAGGATGAGCAGGACGAGCGGCCAGAAGCCGAGCGAGGCCCAGCCGAAGGGCAGCGTCGCAAGCGACAGCAGCGCGGCAAAGGTCGAGAAATAGAGCACGATCGTCGGCCCCTTCTCGGTCACCAGCAGGCGACGGACCTGGATCATCGCCAGCGCGCCGAGCGCCGCGCCTGCAAGGACGAGAACAACGGCGAGCGCCTCCTCCGAACCGATCCCGCCCTCGCGGAAAAGCGTCAGCTTGGGCCAGGAGATGATCATCACCCCGAACAGCCCGACGCCGACGGCCGTCCAGCGATAGATGCGCACCACCTCGCCAAGAAGCAGGGCGGCGAAAACGACGGAAAGCAGCGGCAGGGCATAGCCGAGGGCGATCACCTCCGGCAACGGCAGGTGCATCAGGCCGTAAAACCCCATGCCCATCGAGGTAATGCCGATCAGCGAGCGCAGGAAATGGCCGACCGGGCGTTTCGTCTTGTAAGCGCCCTTCAGTTCATGCCGCCAGGCGAGATAGACGATGATGGGCACGATGCCGAACAGGGAGCGGTAAAACGTCACCTGCCCCGGCGCGATCCCCTCGCCCGCGAGCTTGATGCAGGTCTGCATGCCGAGGAAGGCAAGGATCGAGGACAGTTTGAGGACGATGCCGCGCAACGGGTTGGCATTGGTTTCGAAGGGCATGAACGGGGCATTCTGGTCAAGGGTTGTGGGCGGCAAGGGCCGCGTATGTCCCATCCTCCTTACGCCAGTTCCCGCATGCCTGTACAGATTTCATGAAAATCCGGCGAAGCATTTGCATTTTCCCGCCCCGGGCGCTTTGTTGTGCATCGATCGGCCGCGCCGAATGAAACCATATGAAGAGGAAGCCCATGCGAGCGGACAAGAACCGGACCGTTTACCTGAAGGACTATCAGCCGACCGATTTCCTCATCGAGACCGTCGACCTGGTGTTCGACCTCGGCGAGACGATGACGACCGTGGGGAGCCAGATCCGCATGCGCCGCCGGCCGGGCGCGGACCCTTCCGCTCCGCTGATCTTCGACGGCGACGGGCTCGCCTTGTCCGGCCTTGCGCTTGACGGCAAGCCGTTGCTCCCCGAGCGCTATGACAGCGACGCCGACAGGCTGACGATCCGCGACCTGCCCGAGGACGGCGCCTTCACGCTGACGATCAAGACGCGCATCAATCCGAGCGCCAACAGCCAGCTTCTCGGCCTCTACCGGACAAACGGCGTCTATTCGACCCAGTGCGAGGCGGAGGGCTTTCGCCGCATCACCTATTTCTACGACCGGCCCGACGTGCTGGCGGTCTACACGGTGACGATCATCGCCGACGAGAAGACCTGCCCGCTCCTGCTGTCGAACGGCAATCTCGTCGAGGAACACAAGCTCGATGACGGCCGGCACATGGCCCGGTGGCACGACCCCTTCCCCAAGCCGTCCTATCTCTTCGCGCTCGTCGCCGGCGACCTTGCGATGATCGAGGACAGGTTCACGACCATGTCAGGCCGCGCGGTCACGCTCAGGATCTATGTCGAGCACGGCAAGGCCGGACGCGCCGGCTATGCGATGGATTCGCTCAAGCGCGCGATGAAGTGGGACGAGGAACGCTTCGGGCGCGAATACGACCTCGACATCTTCATGATCGTCGCCGTCTCCGATTTCAACATGGGCGCGATGGAGAACAAGGGCCTCAACATTTTCAATGACCGGCTGATCCTGGCGGATCCGGAAACGGCGACCGACGACGATTATGCCCGGATCGAGGCCGTGGTGGCGCATGAATATTTCCACAACTGGACCGGCAACCGGATCACCTGCCGCGACTGGTTCCAGCTGAGCCTCAAGGAAGGCCTGACGGTCTATCGCGAGCATGAGTTCTCCGCCGACGAGCGCTCGCGCCCGGTCGTGCGGGTGGAGGAAGTGAAATTCCTCAGGGCCCACCAGTTCCCGGAAGACGGCGGGCCGCTCGCCCATCCGGTGCGCCCGACCGAATATCTCGAAATCGACAATTTCTATACGACAACGGTCTACGAGAAGGGCTCCGAGGTCTCGCGCATGATCGCCACGCTTCTGGGACCGGATGGCTTCCGCAAGGGACTCGACCTGTTCTTCGAGCGCCATGACGGCGGCGCGGTGACGATCGAGGATTACCTGAAATGCTTCGAGGATGCGACCGGCCACGATCTCGCGCATTTCTCGCTCTGGTACCACCAGGCCGGAACGCCGATGATCTCGGTCGCCAGTTTCTATGACGAGGCGAAGGGCGAGCTGAAGCTGACGCTCGGCCAGAAGACGCCGCCCACCCCCGGCGAGAGGGTCAAGAAGCCGCTGCACATCCCGCTCCGGGTCGGCCTCATCGGCCCCAACGGCGACGACATGGAACCGTCGGCGATCAGCGGCGGGGCACATCGCGAGGACGTTCTGGAACTCACGCAGGACGAGCAGACCTTCGTCTTTGAAGGGATCGGCGCGCGTCCGGCCATTTCGGTCAATCGCGATTTCTCCGCGCCGGTGCGGGTCCGCTTCGACCAGTCGCGCGAGGACCGGCTCAGGATCGCCGGGGCCGAGACCGATCTGGTTGCCCGCTGGGATACGGTCAATGCATTGGCGCTCGAGGCGCTGGTCGGGGCGACGGAGGAGATCAGGGCCGGACGGACGGTGAGGCCGGATGCAGGCTTGAGCGCGGTTCTCGTCGCCACGGCGGAGGACGAGACGCTCGAACCCGCTTTCCGCGCCCTGGCGCTGACGCTGCCGAGCGAACTCGATATCGGCCGCGAGATCGGCGACAATGTCGACCCGGACGCGATCCATACGACGCGAAAGGCGGTTTTCGAGGCCATTGCCGAAGCCGGGCGCGAGACCTTCATCCGCCTGACAGCCGACATGGGCACGCGCAGCGCCTTCAGCCCCGATGCCGAAAGCGCCGGCAGACGGGCGCTCGCCAACACGGCGCTCGCGCTTGCCTCGGCCGCAGAGAAGGCGCCCGAACGCGCAAGCCGGGCCTATCAGGCGGCGGACAACATGACGGACATGCTGGCCGCCATGCGGGTTCTGGCCCACCAGTTTTCAGGCTCCGGCGAGGCGGAAAACGCGCTTGCCGATTTCAGGCGCCGCTTTGCCCGCGAGCCGCTGGTGCTCGACAAATGGTTCGCGACGCTGGCGACGGTTCCGGGCGGGCAGACGCTTGAACGCGTCGCATCGCTGATGGGTGATGATGCCTTCGACGAGACCAACCCCAACCGGGTGCGCGCCCTTATCGGAGCCTTCGCCTCGTCCAATCCGACCGGGTTCAACCGGCCCGACGGCGCGGGCTACGCTTTCTTCGCCGACTTCATCCTGACCTCCGACAAGCGCAATGCCACGCTGACGGCCCGGCTGATGACGGCGATGCGCTCCTTCGAGGCGCTTGAGCCGGGACGGCGCGCGCTTGCCCGCAAGGCTATCGAACGCATTGCCGGCCATGATGATCTCTCCCGCAACCTGCGGGATATCGTCGGTCGCATGTTGAAAGGCTGAATTAGCGCTTGCCAAGACACGCAATCCGAGTCCTCCGTTTTGACGGACCGGCCGCCGCAGCTGCGCCGTACAGCTTTCGCGGCGGCCGTCAATTCACAAAAAAGCCTTATTTGATATATGGTTAACAAAAGCTTCCCGAAGGGTGCTGGACAAGCCGAATCACCTTTGATTCACTAGGGTAGATTCGCAAGGCGGTTTCGCGGATCGCACGAGGGAACTTAAGCACATGAAACGATCAGATCTGTGGGACGACCCCGCAGTGAACGGGAACCTGCGCTCCGGATTCACTGCAAGCCAGACATTTTCAGGCCGCGAACAGGTCGGTTTTCAGGGCCTTGGCGCTTTTGCCGCCGCCAACAGGCCGGCGGTCGAAAGCCTTCTCAAGAAGTCCATCCCCTATCTGATCCTTGCCTTTCTCATCTGCGTCGCCCTGGCGCGCGGGCTCTCCCTGATCTCCAGCCATACCCGCATGGAAGATGCCCTGCGCCAGGCAACAGAACTGACCTCGACGATCGCGCTTGTTGCGCTGGAGGACGAGACGGCGCTGTTCGACCCCGAGAATGCCGCTGCCGCCGACGACAGGTTGCAGGCGCTTTCCGCGGTGTCCGCCACCGACCCGGACACCGATCTCGTGATGATCGACACCAGCGGCTCCGTGCTTGCCGCAACCCCAGCGCGCGCCGGCCTCGTCGGCCGTTCGCTCGCCTCCGTCTTTCCCGAGTTGACCTCGGCCCACCATCCGCGCACCGGCGGACAGGTCGTCGAGACGCGGATCGACGGCGCGCCCTACCAGGTCTCCATGCAGCTCGTCGGCAATGACGGCGGCATGGTGATCGCGCTGCATGCGATGGAGCGGATGAATGCCTTCTGGCGCGCCGAGGTCAATCTCAACGTCACCCTGTTTGCCGCCATGGCGCTGCTGCTGCTCGTCGTGGTCTACGCCTACTACACCCAGATCAACCGCGCCGACGCGACGACAGGCGTCATGTCCGCCGAGCGCGGCGCGCGCGATGTCATGCTCGCCAACGGCGAGGCGGGACTGTGGTCATTCGACCCGGCGCGCCGCCGCGCCTGTCTCGACGGCTCGGCCTGCGCGGCCCTCGGCTTCGGCGAGACGGCGCGAGAGATCGATTATCGCGGACTCCTGGCTCTCGTCCATCCCGATGACCGGCGCGGGCTTTCCCGGAAACTCCGCCCCACGGATGACGGATTGATAGAGGCCGATCTTCGCCTGCGCCGCCAGGACGGACGCTACGGCCTGTTCGCGCTTCGCGCCCATGCGGCGATCAGGGGCGACACCGTATCCGTTTCCGGCGCGGCCATCCGTCAGGCATCGTGCCACCAGAAGGCGGTCGAGGCGTCTGCAAGGCGCGCCGGCATGCTCGAGGCTGCCTTTGATGCACTGCCCCAGCCGCTGGCGCTGTGGCGCAAGGATGGAAGCCTCGACCTTGCCAATGCCGCCTTCAGGGCCGCCTACGACCTTGATGACGGCCAGTGCGCCATGCGCCGGGATGCGCTTGCTGCGGAAAGCCGGCATCAGGCCGTTGTCGTTCGCCGCAACCACGGTGCGTGCGGCACGGCGGCCGAGGTCAGGACGGCGCGCGGCGCGTGGATGCGGATTGCCGAGCACTCCATTGAAGACGGCGCCCGACTGACGGTCGGCACCGACATCACCAGCTTCAGACAGGAGCAGACCCGGCTCCAGGCCGAGCAGGAACGACTGCGGGAAAAGGTCAGCGCCATGGCGCTTGACCGCCGCAAGCTGGAACTGAAATGCGCATCGCTCGAGCGGTCGCTTGAAGGGAAGACGGCCGCGCCGCGCCGAGAGGACACCGTTCTCGCCGACGCCTCCGTCCCCGCCGAGATCCGCACCGCGCTGACGTCCGTGCTCGGCTTTTCCGAACTGATGATGGCCGAAACGGACAAGACGTCCGGCGGCAAGCTCAACGACTATGCCCGCCACATCCACAGCGGCGGCGAGGCGCTTCAGGCACTGGTCCGGCGGCTTGAGGGCAAGCCCCATGCGCCCGCTGCCGGGGTTTCCGGCCACGAACCCGTCGTCAGGCGCAGGATCGGCTGACCGGTCTAGCGCATCGGCCCGAACATCGGAATCGATTTTCGGAAAGCACGATGCGTAGATAAA
>NZ_CFHTCS010000289.1:0-5622 GCF_984369615.1 Martelella sp.
AAGGGCGGACTTGCAGCCGCCCTTCTCATTCTTCTGCAGGTCAGGCGGAAGCCTATTCCTTCGATGTGCTGGACGCCTTCACACCGGCGATCACGGCATCGAGGTTATAGGCGGCCGGGTGCTGGAGCGGCGGGAATTCCTTGTAGGATTCCAGCTCCTTCAGCCACAGGGCCTGACCGATCGGCAGCATGTTCCAGTCATAGGCATAGGCCGTCGAGGGCGAGCCAAGCGCACCGCCGATACCGTTGAATGTCTTCGAGAAAGAACCGATCGACTGCTCGAAGGGATCACGCTTGATGTTGACGACCTGCGTCCAGCTGTACTTGACGGGGCCAAGGAAGGTCTTGGACGGATCCTGATCCACCATGGCGAAATACATCTTCCAGTTCTTGTAGCGCACCGCCGAAGGCGTTTGCCCTGAATAGTAGAAGAACGTATCGCGCGCAGACCCCTCATCGCCCGTCAGCGAGCCGACCTGGTTGAAGCCATCCAGCTTGGTCTTAACGATACCCGGATATTCACCGGCCTGGATCTGCTTGTTCAGATCATCGCCCTTGGCGCCGCCAGCCAGTTCAACCAGCGTCGGCAGCCAGTCAAGCGAGGAGAACATGTCATTGTTGATCGTACCCGGCTCAATGTGGCCCGGCCAGCGAACGACGAGCGGAACGCGCATGCCGCCTTCCCAGGTCGACAGTTTGCCGGCTGCGAACGGCGTTACGCCGCCATCGGGGAAGGTGATGGTTTCAGCGCCGTTATCGGTGGTGAACACGAGAATGGTGTTGTCCAGTTCGCCCATCTCTTCCAGCTTCTTGATAACAAGGCCGATATTGTCATCGACCTGTTTCATGCCGGCTTCGTTGAGACCCCAGTCCTTGCCGCCCTTGGTGCCGATCATGTCCTGATACTTGTCAGACAGAACCGTGGTCACATGCATGCGCGCGGGATTGTACCAGACGAAGAAGGGCTTGCCGGTCTTGTCCGGATCCTTGCGGTCGAGGAAGTCGACGACCTTGGCGGAGATTTCCTCGTCAACGGTCTTCGAACGCTCAAGCGTCAGCGGACCTTCATCGGTGCAGCTCTGGTTTGCCTCTGTGCCATCCGACGAGGAGCATGCGATGACCGGACGCGGCGGCGTCATGCACAGTCCCTCGGAAGGGTCGATCGCGCCGGGCGGATCGGACAGGCCGGGAACCGGGGTGTTTGTGCAAGGCGGCACGACGGCCTGTTCGGTCGGGCTGGAATTGATGTCGGGGAAGGAAACGCCCTGCATGGCGTCGAGATGGTAGAGATAGCCCCAGAACTCTTCAAAGCCATGAGCGGTCGGCAGCGATTCGGCCGTGTCGCCCAGATGGTTCTTGCCGAATTCACCGGTGGTGTAACCGAGATCGCGCAGGAAAACGGCAAGCGAGGGCGTGCCCTTGCGCAAATAGGATTCAGAACCGGGAATTTCCGGCAGCAGCATGCCGGCACGCACCGGGTTCATGCCCGTGAAAAAGGATGTGCGGCCCGCCGTGCAGCTCTGCTGGGCGTAGTAGTCGGTGAACATCGCGCCTTCATGGCCGATCCGGTCGATATTCGGCGTTTCGCCAACCATCAGGCCACGGTGATAGATGCCGGGCTGCATGTACCCGACGTCGTCAGCCATGATGAACATGATGTTGGGCTGTTCCGCGGGCGCGGTTGTGCTAGCGCTGTCCTGGGCCATAGCGTTCATGCTTGTCAGTGCCGAAGCGCACAGGGCGGCTGCGAGAACGGCCCCCGTCTTCGCCGCCCGTGCGGACTTGAAACTCAGTGTCATGGGTGTTCTCTCCATCTCGCTCCGGCGTTTGCCCAAGCGTCGCTGATCTGGTTGCGAATACATTGAATGACGTGTCTTGCGGCAAGTCGCCGCGTAGACCGAAACCGGTCTGGAACCGCGAACCGGAAAATCTCCTCTTCCACCTGTCTGAACGTGTTTTCTGTCATATGCGCGTTGAGGTTGATGTCCAAAATTGCTATGCGGAACACAAGACCTGACAAACGGCAGCCCCTGAAGGGCATGACGCGTTGACGTTTGACAAATTGTTCGGTTCAAGTCGGCTTGCACCCGTCCCTTGGTACTCTTGTTCAATACGATCAATTGGAGGGCGGCGCTTTTCATTTGACGTCACTTTGGAGATAGCGGTGACGAAAAGAAGCAGTTCGGTTGCGCTTGCGCGTTTGAGGGGGATCGGGCCATTGCCGGCCATGGTCGAGGAGACCGGCGGAATGCGTGGACTGATCAGGGCGTTTCAGCAGTCCGGCCTACCGCTTGAAGTCCTCGAACACAAGAACATGCCCATACCGCTGAGCTTGATGAGTGCGCTCTTCGAAAGCAGCGCGAGGGTGCTTGGCGAGCGAAGCCTGGGACTGTCGGTCGGCAAGGCCATGTCCTATCAAGTCTATGAGGAATGGTCCAATTACGCTGCGCAGGCCGGTTTCCTGGGCAATGCACTGCGCCGCGCTTGTGCCACGGTCGGATCACAATTGTCTGAAACGACGATGACGCTCTCTCTGGAACAGGATCGCTGGATGTGGCGTGTGACGCCGCCGATCGTGGGCCATTCCAGCATGCAATATGCCGACCATATCATCTTTCCCATGCTGGCGTTCGCGCAGATTTATCTCGGCGTCGATTGGCGGCCGACCTTTATCGAGGTTTGCTATCCGCGCGACGAGGCTACATCGATGATCGAGCGCGCGTTGAAGACCAACTTGCGATGCAATGGTCCCGGCATCGCCATTCCCTTCTCATATGAGGAGATCGCCGTCTCTCATCCCGCCGCTGACGCTATTGCATTAAAACCCCTGACACTGCGGGAGGTGACTGGCGATGTCGCGTTGAGCGAAGCGCCCGAACCGGCGCGTTCATTTTCAGCGGTCGTCGCCTTGCGGCTTCTGGCGGGCCAAACCGATATCGACGGTGCTGCGGAAATCGCGGGCTTTGGTGTTCAGGGCCTGCAGCGGCGCCTGCGCGTCGCGGGATATACCTATCGCGAGATTGTCGAGATGGCGCGGCGCGATAGGGCCATGGCGCTTCTGACGCAAGCCGATCTGTCCATCGCCCAGATCGCTTTCGCGCTCGGCTATGAGGAACATGCGAATTTCAGCCGTGCCTTCCAGCGCTGGATGGGCTGTTCGCCAAGCACCTATCGCAATGGTATGCAGCGCACTCCGGTGTGAAGCGCGCTGCCGGGATTTTTGGCATAGTTACACTTCGGAAGAATAAGAAATGGTCAGGGTATTACCGCCTGATTTTGGTGGTGCATTTCTCCGGCCAGTTGGAGATGTGTACTATGGGACAAACTCGACACGATAGCGCTAAGCCCACTGCGGCAGCCCTTCGAGCAATACAAAATCATCAAGCGAGCCCGACCGCGCTCTTCAAATAGTATGGGGTCAATAGGCAGACCGTTGCGAAGTGGAAAAGCGCACCTCCGTTTCTGATCTGCCGACCGGCCCAAAAGAGTTGAAGGCAGAGACCTTTTCTCTTGAGAGAGATGCCATGATCTATGCCTTCGGCAAGCATAAACTACTGTCCGCTCGATGATTGTCGTTATGCGCGGCAGCCAATTATAAAGATGCGCGGCCCGCCCGAAACGAAAACCGCACAAAGCTAGATCTCGGTGTGCTCTGCCAGTTCAAGGGCATCCTCGATGTCCACACCGAGGTACCGGACCGTGTTTTCGATCTTGCTGTGACCGAGCAGAATCTGGATTGCACGGAGGTTACCGGTTGCCTTGTAGATCATTGCCGCCTTGGTCCGGCGGAGTGAATGAGTACGGTAGTCTTCCCGCCGTAAGCCGATTGCTGTCACCCATTCGTCGACCAAACGTGCATATTGCCGGGTGCTCAAGTGACCGGCAGGATCGACCCGACTGGGAAAAGCCTAGTCGTCAACCGTTCCACCTCTTCGCTCCAACCAGGCGAGCAAGCTCGCTCTCACGTCCGTCGTGATCTCAAACTGAACCGGGCGACCCGTTTTCTGCTGAACCACCATGGTGCGGGTCCGGATCAATGGCCCCGAAACCAGCGTGCCGATCTTAATCTTGACGAGATCGCAGCCCCGAAGCTTGCTGTCTATGGCGAGATCAAACAGGGCGCGATCACGCATTCGCCCTTCGCGATCGAGAAAGAAGCGGATCGCCCAGACTTGGCGCTGCTTCAGGGGTTTCTTAATTCCGACCATTCGTCCGGCGTTCCATGCTGGCCTGCCGTGCATGACAGGATCGTATTGTGCTATACCCATGTCGTTTCTCCTTCGGCCATGATTGGCCGTCAGGAGGATAGGCGAGCAATGCAAGCGAACGGCAAGTTTATGTAGTACCAAGTCGAAGCTTGAACGACCGAAATGGCGGCGCCTTCTGGACTGGCAGAGACGGGGCGGTATCCAGTCTAACCGCTTTTCGAATCCAAAAGACGTAAGCGGCCGAAGCAACTCGTTCGCCGCCGTCCTTCATTGGTGCGATCGTGATCATATCCGTAGATTCCAGCGAATATCAGTTCAAATTCGATGCCGGTCCATCTACTGGCGCGCTGTCGCCATGCGTCGAGGTTTCGGTGTCAGTTCGGGATTCTATTGCCTTGGGATCATCGTCGCGACGCAGGCGCGTGTGTGCGATGAACGCTCCGGTCAGCGCGATTGCCACCACCGCCCCGATCCACACTCCGTGAAGACCCGATCCGAGGATAAAGCCGGCAACGACAGGGCTTGCAATGCCGTCACCGCAACGAGGGATTGGATCGCGCCCGTGACAACGCCTCGCCGTGCCTGAGGAACCTGGACGGAGAGGGCCGCCATGAAGGTCGGGCGCGCGAGCGCGATGCCAGTGCTGATGCAAAGCACGGCAAAGGCGAGCGTTGGAATATTGGATGCCAAGCCCGCAGCACGACAATCAGATTACGTTCGCTGAAGTGCTCGCTGATGGCATTGCAATCGCCTCACGGGACTGCTGTGCCGCCAAGAAGAGGCGCTACGGCATTGAAAATGCGCATGGCGGGCAAGGAGCACGCAATGCCGTGCGGGTTGGAGGGCAGAACCTCGGCGTCGTCGCAATCGCCCGAAGGGATGTCGCTGTTGGTTTGTATGGCCACGGTCGTGTCGGTTTGTGTATTGTAATAGACGACGGTGGTGTATCCCGGCAGTTCACCGGTATGTCCGACCCAGCCGTCGGTGCAACGCAGCGCCAAGCCATAGTCTGCGGGGCCCTGGAAAGAGCGCAGCCGCTGTTCCTGCGATTTTGCGTCAAGAAGGCCGTGACCGGTCGCCAGAGCCCTGCCATAGGTGAGCAGGTCATCGACATCTGAAATGATTTCGCCAGCGGTCCAAAGCGATGCCGGGTTCCAGTTGGTGGCGTCCAGCGGGGCTTCGGGGGTCGCGTCATAACCTTGCAGCGAGATACCGCGCGCGTATGGTGCGGGGATTGCAGTCTGCCTGCCTGGCCAGATCGTGTTCTCCAGACCGAGCGGTTCGAAGATCATTGTCCTCAACGCTCTCTCGACCGGTTGACCGGTGACCTTCTCTATCACCATTCCAAGCAGGATCGTGTTGGTGTTGGAGTAGTCATATTCAGAACCGGGTTCGAACAGCGGAGAGTTCTCGAC
>NZ_CFHTCS010000290.1:0-5614 GCF_984369615.1 Martelella sp.
CTTCCTTCCGGACCTGACCCGGTTGGCGAGTGGCACGTCCACCACCAGCCTCCCGGCCGCACATATCGTCAATTTGCCGTTTGAATGCAAGCAGCGCGCGGAAAAAACTTTCTCGGGGCTTGCCTCTCGCACGCTGTTTGACGGTTGTCGCCTTGCGTCCGTTTGATAGACATGTCTGGATAGGGCGAAATTGAGAACCGGAACCGGTCCGGCTCAGGAATGAACAGGGACGACATGCAGGAATTCACGCTCGATGAACGTTTGCGGCGGGACAGCGCGCTGATTACCGCGCTGGGGCTCTCCGAACTGCGGCTGATGCGGGACGGGCGCTGGCCCTGGCTCCTGCTGGTGCCGCAGCGCCCTGATGTCAGCGAAGTGTTCGATCTGGCGCCGCTTGACCAGACCATGCTGACCTTCGAGATCAACGAGGTCGCCAGGGCCCTGAAGGAGGCAACCGGCGCCGACAAGATCAACATCGCCGCCATCGGCAATATGGTGCGCCAGCTCCACGTCCATGTCGTCGCCAGGTTCGAGGGCGATGCGAACTGGCCCGGCCCGATCTGGGGCCATGGCACGGCTGAGCCTCTGGATGAGGACGAGATGACGGCATTGGCGCACAGGATCACGGAGGCGATGGCCCGGTCATGAGGTCGATTTTCGAAAAGGCGGGTCCGCATGACGACCCGAGCGCGCTGACGGCCTTTGCCGGTTGCCGGATCATCCGCGATTCCGAGCATCGCGCGGATGACAGCCTCATCACCGCGGCCCGCACCCCGGGCGCCCGCTTCATCGCCTTTGCCGGCGGCAGGCCTCTCGTCAAGCACGAGCGGCAGGTGCTCGATCCCTATTTCGCCCGCTACGAGATCCTCGATTTGTCGCCGGACCGGGAAAGCGCCGTTCTTCTCGGCCATGACCTCAATGGTGTGCCGCTGTTGTCAATCGAACTCGGGCTAGACCCCGAGGCGCTGCCGGCGCATCTGAAGGCGAGTAGTGTCAGGGCGATCTATTCCGAGGGGCTTTTCGACGAGGAGACGCAAGGGGCAGTCGCGCTGGCCTCCAGCCTCAATGTCTGGGCCCGCAATCATCGCTTCTGCGGACGCTGCGGCGCCAAGGCGGAAGGGGCCGCCGGCGGCTTCCGCCGTCAGTGCACGGCCTGCGGCCATATGATGTTTCCGCGCACCGATCCGGTGGTGATCATGCTGATCGTCGACGAGGAGCGCGACCGTGTGCTTCTCGGGCGCAATCCGAATTTTCCGCAAGGCCGCTATTCGTGTCTTGCCGGGTTTCTAGAGCCGGGAGAGACCGTCGAGGATGCCGTCCGCCGCGAGACGCTGGAGGAATCGGCCATCCGCGTCGGCGCCGTGCGCTACCACGCGTCCCAGCCCTGGCCGATGCCCTATTCGCTGATGCTCGCCTGCTATGCGAAGGCCGAGAGCTTCGAGATCCGCCGCGATGACGCGGAACTCGAGGACTGCCGATGGTTTTCCCGCGAAGAACTCGAAGCGATCGTCGAAGGCCGGCACGAAGGCGGCATCAACGCGCCGCCGGAAGGCGCGATCGCCTTCCGGTTGTTGCGTGATTTCCTCGACTGGCCTTGAGCCGTGGCGGGTTCACGCTCCGAGCGGCTGTTGGCGCTTTTGCAGGCGCTCAGATCCAGACGCTATCCGGTCACAGGCGATGCGCTGGCGCGCGAACTCGATGTCAGCCTCCGGACGCTTTACCGCGATATCGCCAGCCTCAGGGCGCAGGGCGCGGCGATCGAGGGCGAGGCGGGCGTCGGCTATGTGCTGCGGCCCGGCTTCCTGCTGCCGCCGATGATGTTTTCGCAAGACGAGATCGAGGCCTTGGTGCTCGGCAGCCGATGGGTGGAGAAGGTCAGCGATCCGAAGCTTTCCACCGCCGCCAGCCAGGCGCTGGCAAAGATCGCAGCCGTTCTACCGCAGTCTCTTTCCGAGACGGTCGACGAGACGGCGCTGATCGTCGGTCCGCGCGCCGTGACGGAGGACACTGCGGACATCGCCGCGCTCAGAAGCGCAATCCGCGCCGAGAAAGTGCTTGAAATCGATTATCGCGACGAGCGCGACCAGGTGACCACGCGCGTCATCTGGCCGATCGGCCTTGCCTATTTTGAAAGGGTGCGCATCGTCGTCGCCTGGTGCGAGATGCGGCAGGACTTCCGCCATTTCCGCACCGACCGGATCGCGGCTCTGAACGAGACCGGGCGGCGTTATCCGCGGCGAAGGCCGGTTCTTCTTGCCGAATGGCGCAGGCAATTGCCGGGCGCATGATGCTGACGGAAACTGTCAGCGATGCAGCCTAAACCTTCTTCGTATCGAAACACGAAACGGAGAAAATCATGTCGGCCATCAATCTTGTCGTGCTTTATGTCGAGGACACCGGAAAAAGCGGCGCCTTCTACGAACGCCTTCTCGGGCAAAAGCCAAATGCGCTTTCGCCGGGCTTTACGGCCTTTCACATGCCGAATGGCCTGATGCTCGGGCTGTGGCGCAAATCCACGGCCAAGCCCGAGGCGGAGGGCGGCCCGGGGATGATGGAAGTCGGGATCATGACGTCGGAGCCCGGCGGCGTGGCGGCTTTCTTCGAGCGCGCGAAAGCCGAGGGACACACGATCCTGCAGCAGCTGGTCACCGCCGATTTCGGTCCCACCTTCGTGATCGCCGATCCTGACGGCCATCGCATCCGCGTGTGCGAACCGGATAGCTGACCGGAGAAGATGCAGGGCGGCGCTCCGGCGTCGCCCCTTGTGGCCTACTCGTCCCCAAGCGCCTGGAGATGCCGGCGCATGGGGTGGCCTTCATAGACGCCCAGAATGCGGACCTTCTCGGAGAAGAATTCCAGTTCCTCCAGCGCGCGCGCCACGGCCGGATCGTCGGGGTGCCCCTCGATATCGGCGTAGAACTGCGTGGCGATGAACTTGCCGCCGATCTGGTAGCTCTCCAGCTTGGTCATATTGATGCCATTGGTGGCGAAACCGCCCATGGCCTTGTAAAGGGCGGCGGGAATATTGCGGACATTGAAGACGAAGGTGGTGACGATCGTCCTGTCCGGCCCGTTGCGCTTCGCGCGGGTTTCCCTGTCGGAGAGGATGACAAAGCGGGTGATGTTGCTGTCGGAATCCTCGACATTCTCGGCGAGGATGTCGAGGCCGTAGAGCGAGGCGGCGAGGCGCGGCGCGAGCGCCGCCATCGTGCGGTCGCCCTTCTCCTTCACCAGCATTGCCGCGCCCGCCGTGTCGCCGGCAATCACCGGGTTCCACATGTTGCGGCGGATGATCTTGCGGCACTGGCCGAGCGCGTGGATATGGCTATGGACGGTCTTTATCTCGTCCAGAGAAACACCCGGCAAAGCCATCAGCTGAAAGCGTATCGGCATGAAGTATTCGCCGACGATCGACAGCCTGGAATCGGGCAACTGGTAATGAATATCGGCGACGCGGCCGGCAAGCGTGTTCTCGATCGGGATCATCGCCAGGTCGGCGTCGCCGTTTTCAACGGCGAGGAATGCGTCCTCGAAGGTCTTGCAGGGCAGCGGTTCCATGTCCGGGTACATGTCCCGGCAGGCCATGTCCGAATTGGCCCCGAACTCGCCCTGGAACGAGATGCGGTTGGTCTTCATGATCATGATGCGCCTCCCTTGCCTTCGAGGATCCTGCGCGCCTTTTCGAGGTCTTCGGGCGTGTCGACGCCGAGCGGCACGGTCTTCACGATCTCGACATCGATGCGCATGCCGTGTTCGAGCGCGCGGAGCTGTTCGAGCTTTTCGCGTTCTTCCAGGAAGGAGCGCGGCAGCGAGACGAACCGTTCGAGGGCCGAGCGGCGATAGGTATAGAGCCCGATATGGTGATAGAGCGGGCCCTCGCCCCAGGGGGCGGTGGCGCGCGTGAAATAAAGGGCGCGCAGCCGGTAGGCGCCGATCGGCGCGCCGACAACCTTGACCACCTGCGGGGCGGTTTTTTCATTTTCATCGGTGATTTCCACC
This sequence comes from Martelella sp., assembly GCF_984369615.1. Taxonomy (NCBI): domain Bacteria; kingdom Pseudomonadati; phylum Pseudomonadota; class Alphaproteobacteria; order Hyphomicrobiales; family Aurantimonadaceae; genus Martelella; species Martelella sp. The sequence continues at coordinate 4,000 of NZ_CFHTCS010000290.1, forward strand.
GCAAGCGTTGCGATATCGACATCGGGGTTCTCGAGCGGCCGGAGCGAGGCCTGGATGGTTGCCGGGTCCAGCGTCGGCAGGTCGCCCTGGACGTTGATGACGGTCTTTGCCCTCTTGTCCGGATCGACCTTCTTTAGAGCTTCGAAAATCCGGTCGGAACCCGACTGGTGCTGGCGGCCGGTCATGACCACCTCGTAGCCGGCCTGCTCCACCGCTTCGTAAACGCCCGGGTCGTCAACGGCGATGACAACGCGTCCCATGCCCGATTCGCGGGCGCGGTCGGCGACATGGATGATCATCGGCTTGCCGTCGATTTCGGCCAGCGGCTTGCCGGGCAGGCGGGTTGAGGCCATGTGAGCCGGGATAAGGACGATCGTTTCGTCGGTTTTGTTCATCGCCACTTGCAAGCTCTTCGTTTATTTGCCACTCACAAACCGGAGGAGCGGGTTTCACGTGCCGATGCAGCGTTGCATCGCGGCACCAAAAGACATAGGTTCTTCCAGATTGCAAGGTGATCCGGTAGAGAGGCCGGGTGAAGGGGAGCTGCAACGCAATGAAATTCAATCTCAATATGGTCCTGGCGGCCCTGTTGGGGACGATCTTCGTCCTGATGACGGTGTCTTTCGTGTCCGAGGCGATTTTCGATCCGAGGCTTCCGGAAACGGAAGGCTATGTCATCGCCGTGCCGGAGACCGATGCGAGCGGCGCTCCGGCCAAGGTCGAGGAAACGCCGATCTCCGTGCTGCTCGCCAGCGCCGCGCCGGACGCCGGCGAACGCGTTTTCAAGCGCTGCCAGGCCTGTCACACCGACACGGAGGGCGGTCCCAACAAGGTCGGCCCCAACCTGTGGGACATCGTTAACCGCCCGGTTGCCAGCCACGAAGGCTTCTCCTATTCCGCCGCGATGAAGGACTACGCCAATGGCGGCGAGACCCTGTGGACCTATGAGAACCTCGATGCCTTCATCAAGGCGCCGAAGAAGGATGTTCCCGGAACGGCGATGGGCTTTGCCGGCCTTTCCGACGATGAGGACCGCGCCGACCTGATCGCCTATCTCTCCACCATGTCGAACGACCCCGTGCCCTTCCCCGAGCCGCCGTCGGACGAGACGGCGGACGCGGGGTCGGCGACGGGCGATGGTTCCGGCGAGGTCGCCGCACCGGCCGAAGGCGGCGAAGCCGCACCCGCTGCAACGGACGGCGCTTCCGGCGATGCCGACGCAGGCCCCGCCAATGCCGAAAGTACGACCGCCGAGCCTGCGCCCGACGCCGAGGCGACGCCGCCCGGTTCCGCGGAGAGCGAACAGCCGGCTTCCGGCCAGTAAGCGGCAACAGCAGGCGGGGCTTTCAGTCCCGCCTTTTCCTGCTCAATAGCCGAGCAGCAAAACCCAGAAACTGACCGTCAGAACCCCGAGCGCCGTCGTCAGCGTGATCGTTGACGCGGCGATGTTCTTGCCGGTGCCGAACTGGTTGGCGAGCACGAAGGCGTTGACGCCGGAGGGGGCGGCGGCCGTCAGCACGATCCCGGCGATCGTCGAATGCGCCAGGTCCAGCGCCGTGCGCCAGGTGGCACGCGCTGCCTGAATTGACATTGACATTGACATTGACATTGACAT
>NZ_CFHTCS010000291.1:0-5609 GCF_984369615.1 Martelella sp.
TCATCGACGGCAAACGGATCGGCGGCTATGACGACCTGCGGGTCTTCTTCAAGCTGGATCCACCGCCCGAAGAGCAGAGCGATACGAGCTACACGCCGGTGATCGCGATCTTTTCCGTCGCGCTTTTTCTGGCGCTCGGCCTTTCCTGGCATCAATATGGGAACCCGCTGACCTTGCGCATGGTCGAGTGGTTCATCTCGCTGTCGATGACGATCCTGGCAGTCCAGAAGCTTCAGGACGTCGAGAGCTTTTCCACCATGTTCCTGAATTACGACCTTCTTGCGCGCCGCTGGGTGCCCTATGGAAGAATCTATCCCTTCGGCGAGGCGCTTGCCGGTATATTGATGACGGCGGGCGCGCTGGTCTGGATCTCTGCGCCCGTCGCCCTCTTTATCGGGCTTGTCGGCTCGGTCAGCATCTTCAAGGCGGTCTACCTGGACAAGCGAGAGCTGAAATGCGCCTGCGTCGGAGGCTCGTCCTCCGTGCCGCTCGGCTTCGTCTCGCTGACCGAAAGCCTGATGATGACGCTGATGGGCATCTGGATGCCGCTGAAGGCATTGCTGCTGTGACAAGCGCGGACAGGGCGCAAACCGCCCCGCCCGCCCGGTGCGCGATCAGCCTTCCGCCAGGCTCTCGTCGACGACAGGCTCCTCCGTCTGGCCGGCGATGATGATCGGCACCAGAAGATCGCCCCAACTCTTGGTGCCGCCATGATGGCGGGCCGAGCGGATGATCTCGACGGAAACCCCGGCATCGACCGCCCGCATGACCGACTGGTTCAGCCGGTGCAGATCATTGGCGACCATGCGGATCGCGGCCTGCTGCTCGCTGCTCATCCGCGTCGATTGCGCCTCGGCGCGTTCCTTGACATTGATCCTGCGCGTCATTTCTTTTCCTCCTCTTCGAGAAATAATCTATTCCGCCCGCCTATTCGGCCGCCTGGAATTGCGCGGTTTCGGTTGATTCGCCCATCGCCGTGGTCGAGCCCGTGCCGCCGGTAATCGCCATCGAAACGGCGTCGAAATAGCCGGTACCGACTTCGCGCTGGTGGCGGGTGGCGGTGTAGCCGTTCGCTTCCGCCGCAAACTCGGCCTGCTGCAACTCGCTGTAGGCCGCCATCTGCCGGTCGCGATAGCCGCGCGCCAGTTCGAACATGCCGAAGTTCAACTGGTGGAAGCCCGCGAGCGTGATGAACTGGAACTTGTAGCCCATGGCGCCGAGTTCCCGCTGGAAGCGTGCAATATCCTCGTCGCTCAGGTTCTTCTTCCAGTTGAAGGAGGGCGAGCAGTTATAGGCGAGAAGCTTGCCCGGATGATGCTTGTGCACTCCCTCGGCGAATTTGCGCGCCTGCTCCAGATCCGGCTTCGAGGTCTCGCACCAGATCAGATCACAGTAAGGCGCGTAGGCGACGGCGCGGGCGATGCAGGCCTCGAGCCCGTTGCGGACGCGGTAGAAGCCTTCCGCCGTGCGGCCGGCATCGTAATCGACGAAGGGCTGGTCGCGCTCGTCGATGTCGGAGGTCAGGAGCTTGGCGGCCTCGGCATCCGTGCGTGCGACGACCAGCGTCGGAACGCCCATGACGTCGGCGGCAAGCCGGGCAGCGGTCAGGTTGCGGATATGGGCCGCCGTCGGGATCAGAACCTTGCCGCCGAGATGGCCGCATTTCTTTTCAGAGGCCAGCTGGTCCTCGAAATGAACGCCGGCAGCACCCGCCTCGATATAGGCCTTCATGATCTCGAAGGCGTTGAGCGGACCGCCAAACCCGGCCTCGGCATCGGCAACGATCGGGGCGAACCAGGTCTCGACGGAAAGACCGTTCCCTTCCGATGTTTCAATCTGGTCAGCGCGTTGCAGGGTTTTGTTGATTCGCTTTACAAGCTCGGGACCGGCATTGGCCGGATAGAGCGACTGGTCGGGATACATGGCGGAGGCGGTGTTGGCGTCGGCGGCGACCTGCCATCCGGAAAGATAGATCGCCTTCAGCCCGGCGCGCACCATCTGCATGGCCTGGTTGCCCGAGAGCGCGCCAAGCGCATTGACGAAATCATCCTCATGGATCAGCTTCCAGAGGCGCTTGGCGCCCTCCTCCGCCAGCGTCGAGCGGATGCGGACCGAACCGCGCAGCCGCTTGACATCTTCGGCGCTGTAACTCCGCTCGATGCCGTCAAACCGGCCCTCGGCAGCGCCGTCAACAAGATTGTAAAATTCAGACATGCCTATTCCTCCTCTTCCAGGCAGATTGAATGCCGTCCGGTGCATAAACGCCACTCGGCGACAAGTGATGTGACACTTTTTACTGAATTGATGATTGCAAATCTATGGAATTGGCTTAGATCAAGCGGGAATTCGGGTTATCTTGTATTCTGTTTGACCGAAGCGCTATGTAAAACAGTAAATATTGTAAACCATCGCCGGGAGGGACAGGATGACGGAGAAGAAGATTTTCGCGGGACCGCGGCTGCGGCGGATCCGCAAGGGGCTTGACCTGACGCAGACGGCGATGGCGGAGGCGCTTTCGATCTCGCCCTCCTATCTCAACCTCATCGAACGCAACCAGCGGCCGTTGACCGTGCAGCTTCTGCTCAAGCTCGCCGCCGTCTACGACATCGATATCGGCGAACTCCAGGGCGAAAGCTCGGGCACGATCAGCCAGTTGAAATCGGTGTTTTCGGACCCGTTGCTTTCGGGAGAACTGCCCGGCGACCAGGAACTCGTCGAAGTGGCCGAAGCCGCGCCGAACGCGGCGATCGGCATCATCAAGCTTTACCGCGCCTATTGCGAACAGGCCGCCCGCCTCTCCGACCTCTCCGCGCTTCTCGCCCATGACGGGCGTGAAACCCACCTGCCGGGAAAACGCCTGCCGCACGAGGAGGTGCGCGACGCAATCTCCCGCCGGCCCTATTTCTTTGATTCACTCGATCGCGCGGCCGAAGCCCTTCACGCAGAACTCGACCCCGGCGACGAGCTTTCGGCCGCCCTGAAAACCTGGCTGATGCAACGTCGCGGCATCACCGTCAGGATCCTGCCGCCGCATGCCATGGTCAATCTCGGCCGCCGTTTCGACCGCCACACGATGCGGTTGTTCATCTCCGCACGTTTCTCCCCGCGCGACCGAAAGCGCGAGATCGCCATCGAAACGGTGCTCCTGGCGCTGGCCGACGAGATCGCGGCGGAAGTGAAGGCGCTCGACCTGTCGAGCGACGAGGCCCGCCGCATCGCCCGGTTCGAACTCGCCCGCTATGCGGCGCTGGCGCTGATGATGCCTTATGGCCCATTCATCGAAGCCGCCCGCCGGGACCGGTTCGATATCGGCCTTCTCAGCGGCCGTTTCGACGTTTCCTTCGAGCAGGCGGCTACCCGTCTCGCCAGCCTGCAGCGGCTGGAGAATGCCGGACCGGCCTTCTTCGCCATGGAGATCGACCAGGCGGGCAATATCCTGCGCCGCATCGGCGCGGAAGGGTTTCCGCATGCGGGTTTTCGCGGCGAATGTCCGCGCCTCGATCTCTATGACGCCTTCAGCCAGCCCGGCCGGATCGTCTCCCGACATGTGGAAATGCCGGACGGCGTCGGCTATCTGACGCTTTCGCGCACGCTGGAAGGACCGGAACCGGCGCTCGGCGAACGCCTGCATGTGACGGCGATCCTTCTCGGCCTGCGCTGGGACAAGGCATCGGCCACGGCCTATGCAGAGGACGGCGGCGCGCGGGCGGGGCCCGTGCCCGTCGGGCCGGTCTGCCGCCTGTGCGAACGCCCGGGCTGCCTGTCGCGCGCCGAGCCGCCGGTCACCCGCCCGCTCGGCCTTGACGAGATGGTCGCCGGTCTTTCGGCCTTCGACTTCCGCTGATGCGCCGCGCAGCCAGACGGCAACATCTGACGCCCGAAAACGCCTCAAAGCACATGGATAGAGCGCTTTCGCGATGCGGAGAACAGCAGACGCGCTAGAACTGGTTGGTCCAGCGCGGGTGGATGTCATCGATCACAAGCGCATGGCTGTGCGTCCTGTGTCCTTTGAGGTGCGGATGATCAAGCGGCAGGTTGTCATGGCTGTGCTCGATCGCTTCATCCTCGCCCGCCGGCCACTGCGAGAGACTGATGACAACGCCAAGGCCGGCAAGACCGGCCAGAGCCAGAAGGGCGGTCTCCGCGCCGAACGCAGTCATGAGCCAGCCCGAAAGCGGATAGGTCAGCAGCCAGCAGGCATGGGAGAGCGCGAACTGCGCCGCAAACAGGGCCGGACGGTCCTCAGGGTGGGCTGAACGGCGCAGCAATCGCCCCGACGGCGTCAGCACCGCCGAATAGCCGAGACCGACAAGAAACCAGGCGACAAGCAACGCGAGCCAGGCAAGCCCGCCAAGAGCAATTTCCGCCGCCAGCGCCGCAAGCGCCGCCGCCATCACCAGGGCGCCGGCGAGCATCACCGGCCTGTCGGAAACCCGGTCGAGGACCTTTGGCAGCAGGATTGCGGCGGTCATCGATCCGGCGCCGAATGCGAACATCGTCCAGGCGAGATCGCTCGCCGAGAGGCCCAGCAGAGCGCGCACCAGCACCACCGAATTGACCAGAACCATCGCGCCCGCGGCGGCAACCGCAAGGCTGAGCGCCAGAAGCCCGCGCAGACGCGGCGTGGCGAGATAGATGCGGATGCCGCGCGTCGTCCGGTCATAAATCCCGCGTGGTTCTGCCGCCCTGGGGCTCGGCAGAACCACCGAGACGACGAGCAGCGCCGAAGCCAGGAAACCGGAGAACGTGCCGAGAAACAGCGCATTGTAGCTCATTGCCGCCAGAAGCAGGGCGGCAAGCGTCGGGCTGGCGATATTCTCCAGGTCGTAGGCAAGCCGGGACAGCGACAGCGCCCGCGTGTAGCGTTCCTCTTCCTTCAGCACATCCGGGATGGTCGCCTGGAATGTCGGCGTGAAAGCGGCCGAGGCCGATTGCAAAAGGAAGATCAGCAGATAGACCTGCCAGACGGCGGTGACGAACGGAAGCGCAAGGGCGCACGCCGCGCGCACGAGGTCGAGCGCAACCAGAAGCCGGCGGCGGTTCATGCGTTCGGCAAAGGCGCCGGCAATCGGCGCGATGCCGACATAGGCCACCATCTTGATGGCGAAGACAGTGCCGAGCACCATTGCCGCCCCCTGCCCGGCAAGGTCATAGGCAAGCAACCCGAGCGCGACCGTCGCCAGTCCCGTGCCGAGCAGCGCGACGATCTGCGCGAGGAAGAGATGTCGGTAGGTGCGGTCGGCGAGAATGTCCAGCATCGGGGGCCTCAGAGATAGCGGGTGATCGCCTTCAGTTCGGCGCGCCCGGCCTCGGCGCCGTCAACGTCGAGACAATGGTCCACATGATCATGGATGAGCGCCTGCTTGGCGTTGCGGATCGCGCTTTCGACGGCCTGAAGCTGCTGGGCGACATCCAGGCAGGGTCGCCCCGCCTCGATCATCGCGACAACCGAACCGAGATGACCCTCGGCCCGCTTCAGCCGCGCGACGATCCGGGGATGGCTTTGATGACGATGTTCATGGCTCATGCCTCGATATTATCCACCCGGGGAGGATATGAAAAGGGCGGAAAGGACCCCGTCCGGCGACCGGCGCGCGTTCCGGCCGCAA
>NZ_CFHTCS010000292.1:0-5608 GCF_984369615.1 Martelella sp.
CGGCTTTTCTTAAGATTTGGAACAGATGCGAACGAATCACAGACGAATCGCTGACTCTGCCGTTTTCCCGGTTTGTTCACGGCTAGATATTGGGATTTTGCCGCGCCAACGCCCTAGATGTGGAAACGCCATAATCGCCTTCCCGATGAACGGAAGGGGCACGTTAACCTTCGTAAACAAAGGATGAACGCGGACGGTCAGCCCGGGGTGAGGCCGGCGGCCCTCACATCCGCCTGATAGCTGCGGCTGATCGGCAGCACTTCGCCGGCGCCGGTGACGATCGCAAGACGCCCGTCCCTCCGCTCCACTCTCTCGACAGCCGCAAGCGCCACCCAATGCGAGCGGTGAATTCTTATCCCGGGCTCTGGCGCGGTCTCCCCGATCGCATCCTTCAGACGGATCAGCACCATGGCCCGTCCGCGCGTCGTGACCACGTCGACATAGTGATCGGAAACCGAGAGCGAGATCAGTCTTCCTCTCTTTTCCAGCGGCAGGCGCGCGAGCAGCGGCGGCGGGCGCTCTGCTTCGCCCGATGGCCCGGTCGCAACGGCATCGCCCTTTTTGCCGCGTAGAAGCTCCATGGCGCCGACGGCGGCAGCCGCGATCAGCAGCGCGTGGTAGGCCGTGGAGAAGAGCGCGACTGGCGAAAGCGCCTCTTTGCCCGAGACGACAATGGTGACCGGCAGCACGGCGGCCGTGCTGGCAAGCCCCGCCGCAAGCGTGACCAGAAGGATGCGAGGAAACGCATGCAGGCCCCGCCGGCGCAGCAGAAAACTTGTCCAGGCGCCGAAGAAATGCGCGGCGGAAAAGGTCAGAAGAACCACGGCCGCCCAATAGACCAGGCGCAGGAAGAAGGGGAATTCCCGCTCCGTACCGAAGGGGCCGGACCATGCGGCGACGAGAATGACGATCGCCAGAAGCCCGTAGGTCCGCCAGTGGGTGAAATCCCTGTGCATTTCGCGAAGCGTGAACTGCAATCCGCTGCGTTTTGCGAAGTTTTTCCGGACTTCGTTCATCTCCCGCTTTTCACGCACCCTTCACGTTTGTCATGAAGGTTCCAGTTTATCCCGAGCGAAATTCGAAAGGAAGGTCACGTTATGGAAATGCTCGTCTCGATCATCGCCGGAACGCCGATCTATGTCTGGGTCATCCTCGTCATACTCGTCCTGCGCGGCGCGAAGCGGTTCCAGGACAAGGAAGTGTCGGTCAACCGGCTCTTCATCCTGCCGCTCCTGTTCCTGATCCTTGCGGCGCACAGGGTGGTCTCTCTCGGATTTGCCGCGCCCGCCCTGCAGGGACTCGGCCTCGGGCTCCTTCTCGGCGGTCTTGCCGTGTGGCTGCTGCGGCCGCAGAGGAAACTGCACCCGGTCAGCGCCGACAGGGTGCTGATCGAGGGCGAATGGCACACCCTCGCCATGGTGCTGATGCTGTTTGCCGCGCTCTATGTGCAAAATGCCGGTCTCGCCATCAACCCGGACCTTGCCAAGCATCCCGCCTTCATGATCCCGGTAAACCTCTTCGTCGGCCTTGCCACGGGTTTCTCGGTCGCCCGCTCGGCCGTCTACATGGCGAAGGCGCGGCGTGTGACGGCGGAGGCGTGAGCCGGGCACTCCCCGGCTTTTTTCCGCGCCGGGACCAAAGCCGGAACGAATCAGCGACGAATCGCTGACAGCCTCGTTTTCCTGTTTTGTTCACCGCTATATATCGTGGATTTACAAAGTCTTAACCATATTTTTCAAGGCTTTGCGGCTGGCTTTCCGAGGCGGTCGCGATCCTTTCCAAAAGCCCTGTTCTCGGCGCGCGGGAACAAATCTCGTCGCGCCGGCGTTCTTTGTCCAACTGATTTCCCGGAGAGAGAGACCATGCTCGGCACAATCCTGCTCATCATCATTATCCTGCTTCTGATCGGCGCCCTGCCGCGCTGGGGCTATTCGCGGACCTGGGGTTACGGACCGTCTGGCGGTCTGGGTCTTGTCCTGCTAATCGTCATCATCCTGCTCATCGCAGGCTATGTGTAACCTGGAGACCAAGATCATGAAGAAAGCAGTTCTCGCCATTGCATTCATTCTTCCGCTCGCCGCCTGCACCACGCAGGAACGCAATGCCACGATCGGCGCCGGCGTTGGTACCGCCGCGGGCGCAGCGATTACCGGAGACGCAACCGGCGCGATTGCCGGCGGCCTGATCGGCGGCGGCATCGGCGCGGCGACAGCCAACCGGTAACCCCGACTGTCATCGAAAGCGGCGCGCGCCGAAAGGCTGTCGCGTCAGGACCGGCTCGCAGCACCGCTCGCCGGTCAGGGCGCCGCCGTCTCGGGCGGCGCCTTTTTTTGTGCCCGGCTTGAGCCGGCCTCCGGTTTGCAGGTGCGATAACAGAAGCGGGGCGTGCGCATATAAAAAAGCCGCCGGAAGCGGCTATCACGCAAAAGTGTGCGCCGGATCGGCCAGTGTCACGGGGCTCGCGATAGGACAATTCGGACGCGATCGGACGCTCGCGACCCGGTTTCGTGCCGCTGCGCTGCGATAAAACGATTGTAACACGGCGTTTTTTGAGGTTACATCCCGGGCGGGAAGAGGAAACAAAAACGCGGGGAGGAGACACGACATGCCCGTAAAAGACGGACCGACGGCCATCAAGAAATATGCCAATCGCCGGCTCTACAATACCGGCACCAGCAGCTACGTGACGCTCGAGGATTTGGCGGACATGGTGAAACAGGGAGAGGAGTTCACCGTTCAGGACGCCAAGTCGGGCGAGGACATCACCCATACCGTGCTGACCCAGATCATCTTCGAACAGGAGGCGAAATCCGGCCAGGGCATTCTGCCGGTCTCGTTCCTGCGCGAAATCATCGGCTATTACGGGGACCAGATGCAGGCCATGCTGCCGGGCTTCCTCGACAATGCGATGAAGGCGTTCTCCGAACAGCAGGCCCACATGCGCGAGCAGATGGACAGGGCGCTCTATGAAAACCCGCTCAAGCGCGAATACTACCGCCGGGAGGAGACGGCACGACGCGCGCCGCTGGGTGCCAGCAGCTACCGCGCCGGAGATGACGAGGCCGGCGAATCCGCTCCGGCCGTGCACCCGGTTGCCGGCGACCTGGACGACCTGCGCCGGCAGCTGCGCGTCCTGCAGGACCGGATCGACAACCTTTAGGTTTCCGGGCGAGAACCGTTGCAACGAACCGCCCAGGACGACATCCGGGCGGTTTGTGCCTGCGGCAACCAGCTGCGGGCTGAGGCCTCAGCGCTCCTCGCCCCTTTCAAGAAATTCCTCCGCAAGCGCCTTGTACCACTTGCCGGAATTCTTCAGCGTGCGCTCCTGGGTCTCGTAGTCGACAAAGATGAGGCCAAAGCGCATCGCATAGCCCTCCGCCCATTCGAAATTGTCCATGAGGCTCCAGGCATAATAACCCTTCAGCGGTATGCCGGCCTCCACGAGGTCTGCGGCAATCGCGATATGGTCGGACAGGTATTCCGTGCGCGGGGCGTCATCGACCACGCCGTCAACGGGCGCCATGTTGTAGCACGCGCCGTTTTCGGTAATGTACATGTCCGGCAGGTCGTAGCGCTGGTAGACCTGTTCGGTCAGCATCTTCATGGCCGGCGCGTGGGTTTCCCAGCCGATATCGGTGATGACGTTATAGACCGGCGCGCCGACGCTGATCGCCGGAAACTCGGCGCCCGATGCGCTGTCATCGGCCACGCGCGCCGGCATGTAGTAGTTCAGGCCCCACCAGTCGAGCTTGCCGCTGATGAGATCGAGATCGCCGTCCTCGATTGCCGGCATCCGTTCACCCAGCGCCGACATGAAGCCGTCCGGATAGGCGCCCTTGAACAGGGGATCGAGGAAGACGCCGTTGTTGAACTGAAAGCTGCGTTCGGCCGCACATCGGTCGGCATCCGTGTCGTTCACCGGGTAGATCGCCTGCAGATTGAGCACGATGCCCGCCTTGACCTCGGGGGCTTCCTGACGGATCGCCTCAAGGCCGAGCCCGTGGGCGAGGTTGACGGTGTGGAGCGCCGCAAGGGCTGCATCCATGGATCTCTCGCCCGGCGCGTGGATGCCGTAGAGATGGCTGAGCCAGACGACGCACCAGGGCTCGTTGAAGGTGGAAACGAGGTCCAGCCGGTCGCCGAACCGCTTCATCACGGTCTGCACATAGCGCTGATAGGCATAGGCCGTGGAGCGCGCCGTCCAGCCGCCCTCGCCTGCAAGCGTCAGCGGCAGGTCCCAGTGGTAGAGCGTCGCATTGGTCTTCAGACCGCGCGCCTTGCAGCCATCAATCACCCGGTCGTAGAAATCCAGCCCCGCCTCGTTCACCGGTCCGCGGCCGTCCGGAATGATGCGCGGCCAGGCGATCGAGAACCGGTAGGTCTCGACGCCGAGATCCTTCATCATGTCGAGATCGCTCTCAAGACGGTGGTAGTGGTCGCAGGCGACATCACCGGTATCGCGGTTGTGCACGCGCCCGGGCATGTGGGAAAAGGCGTCCCAGATGGAGGGTTTTCGCCCGTCCTCGCGCGCCGCGCCTTCGATCTGGTAGGAAGCGGTGGCAACGCCGAAAATGAAATCGTCCGGAAAGCGACGGGCGAGCTGTTTCGGGTCGATCATGGTCGATGATCCTTCGAGTGTCGGCCCGGCGAACAGCCTTGTCGGCCGCCGGACCGCATCATTGTGGTTTCGGCTGCGCGTCGGCGGATCTCGGCCTTGTCCGGACGGCGCGGCGGTTCTCGAAAAATGATCTAGAGGAGATGAGCGGCTTTGTACATCAACGAAAAGGCGAATCTGAAACGTTGCAGAAGTTCGATGTCCGGCGTTGCCGATTTGCGCCACCGCCTGACTGCGGTCAAGAAAATGCCCGCCCGGATGATCCTCCGGGCGGGCCTCGGGACGATCCGAACGGATCAGACGTCGAGTTTGACCCATTTTCCGTCAGCCTTCGAGGAGGCAACGCAGGCCTCGATGAAGGCAAGGCCGATGACGCCGTCCTCGATCGTCGGATAGATCACGTCATCCGCCGTCTTGCCATCACGGAACGCCTTTATCGCCCGGGCGGCCTCGGTATAGATAGTGGCAAAGCCCTCCAGATAGCCTTCCGGATGGCCGGCGGGGATGCGCGACACGCGGGTGGACGCATCAAGCGCGCCCGCGCCGTTGCGCGACAATAGGCGTTTCGGCTCGCCGAAGGGCGTGAACCAGAGATAGTTCGGGTTTTCCTGCGCCCACTGGATGCCGCCCTTGGTGCCGCAGATCTTGATCTGCAGGCCGTTCTCGAAGCCGGGCGCCACCTGGCTTGCCCACAGCATGCCCTTCGGCTTCACCCCGTTCCTTTCCTTGAAACGCAGCATGATATGGGCGTTGTCGTCTAGCTGGCGACCCTCGACGAAGCTGTCGAGATCGGCGGCAAGGCTCTCCAGTTCCGCGCCGGAGACAAACAGAGCCAGATTGAGCGCATGGGTGCCGATATCGCCGATCGCGCCGCCCGCGCCCGAACGCTTCGGGTCCGTGCGCCACTCGGCCTGTTTGGAGCCGGAGCGTTCGGCGGGTTCCGTCAGCCAGTCCTGCGGGTATTCGGCGTGGATCAGGCGGATATCGCCGAGA
>NZ_CFHTCS010000293.1:0-5599 GCF_984369615.1 Martelella sp.
ATTACCGCTCGATCCACCGCCTCGACCAAGGCGTCGGCATGGTTCTCGAGGAACTTGAAAAGGCCGGGCTTGCCGATGACACGCTCGTCGTGTTCCTCTCCGACAACGGTTCCCCCTTCCTCAATTCCAAGACCACGCTTTACGATGCCGGCGTGCATCTGCCGCTGATCATCCGCAAGCCGGGCGGCCGCGAAGGCATCGCCAATCCCAATCTGGTGTCCTTCACCGATATCCTGCCGACCTTTCTCGACTGGGCGGGCCACGCAGCCCCGCCCGGCCCGCGCAAGGGGCGCTCGCTGCTGCCGATCCTCGAATCAGAAACGCTTGAGGATGACTGGCAGTCCGTGTTCGGCTCGCACACCTTCCACGAGATCACCAATTACTGGCCGACGCGCTTCATGCGCACCACGCGCTACAAATATCACCGCAATGTCGCCTGGCAGCTCGATTTCCCCTTCTCCGGCGATCTCTACGGCTCGCTGACCTGGGAGGGCATTCGCAACCAGACCCCTGCGATGATCGGCGACCGTTCGGTCAAGGACTATGTCCGCCGTCCGCCGGAGGAGCTTTACGATCTGGAGGCCGACCCGCACGAGGTCAAAAATCTGGCCGGTGACCCGGCCCATCGCGATCGCCTGCTTGAGATGCGCGCCGCGACCGAGGCCTGGCAGCGGGAGACCGGCGACCCGTGGCTCTACCGCGACGGCGTGTCGCTGCGCGCCATCGAGAAACACCTTGAGGCCGGCATGGCCGTGCCCGACCGGTTCGACTTCGACCCGGACAATCCGGCCTCGCGCTAGAGCGGTTCCGCCTTTGGTGGAAACGCGGACATGCCGATCCCATTTACAAAGCCATTGCTTTGAAAAGACCGGCCCGCTATACGGGTCGGGCGACACAGAACACCCGATGAAGCATGGCAAGCGACACCGATCCCCAGACGAGCAGCCCGAGCGCCGGTTATATGACCCGCAGCGCCGCCGATCGCATTCTGATGCAGCTGAAAATGCACGGGCCCCTGACGGCGGCCGATCTCGGCAAACGCACCGGCACCACCGGCGAGGCCGCGCGCCAGCAGCTCTCACGGCTGGCCGAAACCGGGCTCGTTACGGCGGAAAGCCGTCGTTCGGGCGTCGGTCGCCCGCGCCAGCTATGGAGCCTGACGCCGGCCGGAGAGGGGCGCTTTCCCGACACCCATGCGTCGCTGACCGTGGAGCTCCTGGATAACATCCGCGCCGAGCTTGGCGAAGCTGCGCTTGAAACGGTGATTGCCGCACGCGAACGGCGCACCGGCAGCCTCTACCGGGCGGCGATGGAGGGCTGCGACAGTCTGGATGAAAAGCTCACAGTTCTAACCCGGCTGCGCTCTGCCGAAGGCTATATGGCGGACTGGTACGAGGCGGAGGACGGCACGCGGCGCCTTGTCGAGCACCACTGCCCGATCTGCGCGGCGGCCACCGCCTGCCAGGGGTTCTGCCGCTCGGAACTCGCGATCTTCCGCCAGCTTCTCGGCCCCTCTGTCGACATTCGTCGCGACGAGCATATCGTCAAGGGCGGCAGGCGCTGCACCTATGTCGTGAGCGAGACGCGCTAGAGATGGGAAAGGAAAGCTGCATGCCCGCCGGAATTCGCGAGGCGCTGGAAAAACAGGTTGCCGCAGGCAAGGACAACGCGCTCTGCCGGCTGACGCTCGGCCGCATTCTGGCCGGCGAGGACCGGCTGGACGAGGCGATCGCGCACCTGACCCGCGCGCTTGAACTCGACCCCGATTATTCCGCCGCCTATTCGGCACTCGGCAAGGCCTATCAGCGCAAGGGCGACACCGCGAACGCCATCGAGACCTTTGCAATCGGCGCCGACGTTGCCGCGCGCAAGGGCGATCTGCAGGCCGCCCGGCAAATGCAGGTGCTGCACCGCAAGCTCACGAAGGCCTGAGCCCCTAACCCAGCCGCCTGTAACCGCGCCCGTGCCAGATCAGCGGGGTCGCCCCCGCCTTCCGCGCGATTTCGGCGATCGAACCGGCAAAGAGCACATGCGTGCCGGTATCGATCCGGCCGATCACATCGCAATCGAGCGCCGTCATCGCGCCCTCAAGCTTCGGATTGCCGGAGGGCCACGCCGTCCATGTGCCGCATTTGAAGCGATGAGCCGGCGCGATGCGGCCGGCAAAGGCATCCGCCACCGTCCATTGCGTCGCCGAAAGCATGGCGAGCGAGAACGCGCCCTTTTCCGCAATCAACCCCGCCAAATGCGCGCCTGCGTCGATCGACACCAGGATGGAGGGCGGCGAGCCGCTGAGGGAGAAGACCGCGGTCGCGGTGCGGCCGGAGCGCTCCCCCTCAGTGGCCGCCCCGACGATGCAGACGGTTGCGGCAAGCGAGGCCATCGCATCGCGGAAGTCAGCCTTGTCGATCGGCGGGCGCGCCGGCGCGCCAAGCGGCATGGCCCGCGCCCCGCTTGCGGCGAAGGCATCGACCGTCATGCTCCCTCTCCCGGTTTTTCGAAGAAGAGGCCGCCGCAGTCTTGGGTAACAGCATAAGTCATCGGATCAGCGAACGCCGCGCCTGTTCAACAAAGGCGCGGCGCCCGTCCCTTCATCAGCCGAGATTGGCTTCGGCGAATTCGTAATTGGCGAGATGATCGAGGAAGTTGCCGACATAATCGGGACGACGGTTGCGGAAGTCGAGATAGTAGGAATGTTCCCACACATCGAGGCCGAGCAGGACCTTGCCCTCACCCGTTGCCAACGGATTGGAGCCGTTCGGCGTTTTCACCGTCTTCAGCCTGCCGTCCTCGCCCAGCACCAGCCAGGCCCAGCCGGAGCCGAACTGGCCGACGGCGGCCGCCTTGAAGGCATCCTTGAAGGCATCGACCGAGCCGAAATCTTGCGTGATCTTGGCTTCCAGACGGCCGGGCATGCCGCCGCCATCGGGCGACAGCGCGTTCCAGAAATGCAGGTGGTTCCAGTGCTGGCCGGCATTGTTGAAGACAGGCGCGAGATCGGCCTTGTCCCTGGAAAAGGCAATGATCTCTTCCAGCGACTTGCCCTGCAGATCGGCATTCTTCTCGACGAAGCCATTGAGCGTCGTCACATAGGTCTGGTGATGCTTGCCGTGGTGCAGTTCCAGCGTCTCCTGCCCCATGCCGCGGTCGGCAAGGGCGGAATGGGCGTAAGGCAGAGCGGGCAGTTCAAAGGCCATTTTATGTCTCCCGTGATGGCGCGCCGAAGCGCGACGGTTATTTAACAAGCAATGCCTTTGAAAATCATCGACGCAAATATGTCAAGCGATGACTTGGAAAATTGAAGAGGATGGCTGGCGAAGATGCCCGCTCCAAATCAATCTCCCCCCTTGAGGGGGAGATTGACCGGAACAAGATCGGAGAACCCAGCGAGGATCAAACAGCGTGGCGGAGCAGAGGTAGTGCGGCCGAATTTCCCACACTACCCCCGGAACGTCCCGTTCCTCGGGAAGCCCTTCGGGGCGATCCGGCCGGCTGTGGCGCGGTCGCCGCGCCATTCCATCAGTTCGTCGACGCTGCGGGTGTGGGTCCGCCCCGCGCTGTCGGTCCAGGTGAGCCCGTCTTCCAGCGCGAAGCATTTTGCGTCCGAAAGGCCGCCGTCCTTGTAGCGCTGCAGGCGCACGCCCTTGCCGCGCGCCATCTCGGCGATCTGCGACAGCGGGAAGACGAGGAGCTTGCGGTTCTCGCCGATGACGGCGACGTGGTCTCCGGTCGCCGGCGTCAGCAGCTTCACCTCGACGGGCATCGTCACATTCATCACCTGCTTGCCCTTGCGGGTGTTGGCAACCATCTGGTCTTCGTCGACGACGAAGCCGTTGCCGGCGGTGGACGCGATCAGCATCTTGCGGCCGGGCTCGTGCACGAAGGCGGTGACGACGTCCTGGTCCGCGTCGATATCGACCATGATGCGCAGCGGTTCGCCGTGGCCGCGCCCGCCCGGCAGCTTGTCGGCGCCGAGCGTGAAGGCCTTGCCGCCGGTGGTGACGATCAAAAGCTTGTCGGTGGTCTGCGCCGGGAAGGAAAGCTTCAGGCTGTCGCCATCCTTGAACGACAGGCCGGAGGCGTCGACATGGCCCTTCAGCGCCCTGACCCAACCCTTTTCCGAGATGACGATGGTGACCGGCTCCTTCTCGATCATCGCCTGCTGGATGGCCTCGACATCGGTCTCCGGCGCATCGTCGAAGGTAGAGCGGCGGCGGCCGAGCTCGGTCGCCTTGGCAAAGGTCTTCTTCACCTCGCCGATTTCCCAGGCCACCGTCTGCCACTGCTTGTCGTCGGAGGCAAGCAGCGCCTCGATCTCGGCCTTTTCCGCCGTCAGCGCGTCGAATTCCTTGCGGATCTCGATTTCCTCGAGCTTGCGCAGCGCGCGCAGCCGCATGTTGAGGATGGCTTCCGCCTGCACGTCGGTGATCCCGAAGCGTTCGATCATCACCTGTTTCGGCTCGTCCTCCTCGCGGATGATCCGGATTACCTCGTCAAGGTTCAGATAGGCGACCAGAAGGCCGCCGAGGATTTCCAGCCGACGGTCGATCGCCGCAAGCCGGTGGCGCGAGCGGCGCTGCAGCACATCGCGGCGGTGGCCGAGCCATTCCGTGAGAACATCGACGAGGCCCATCACCTTCGGCACCTTGCCTTGGGAGAGCACGTTCATGTTCATGGAAAAGCGGCTTTCCAGATCGGTGAGCTTGAACAGCGATTCCATCAAAAGCGCGGGGTCGACGGCGCGCGACTTCGGCACCAGGACGACGCGGATATCCTCCGCCGATTCATCCTGGATGTCTTCCAGAAGCGGCAGGCGGCGGGCGATCAAGAGTTCGGCGATCTTCTCGATCAGCCGCGATTTCTGCACGCCATAGGGTATTTCGGTGACGACGATCTGGTAGTTGCCGCGCCCGAGATCTTCCTTCTCCCAGCGCGCGCGCACCCTGAAGCCGCCGCGCCCGGTCCTGTAGGTTTCGACCATTGAGTCGAAATCCTCGACGATGATGCCGCCGGTCGGAAAATCCGGCCCCTGGATCATGTTCGCCTTCGGTCCGTCGGCGTTCGGCAACGTCACCAGGTCTTCGACGGTGGCGTCGGGGTGCTTGATCAGGTGGATCGCCGCCTCGCACAATTCATGGGCATTGTGCGGGGGAATGGAAGTCGCCATGCCGACGGCGATGCCGGTGGAACCGTTGGCGAGCAGGTTCGGGAAGGCGCCGGGCATCACCACCGGCTCCTCGTCCTCCTCGTTATAGGTCGGGCGGAAATCGACGGCGTCCTCGTCGATGCCTTCCAGCATCAGCGCCGCCACATCGGTCATGCGCGCCTCGGTGTAGCGCATGGCCGCGGCACTATCGCCGTCGATATTGCCGAAATTGCCCTGGCCGTCGACCATAGGATAGCGCTGGGCAAAGCTCTGCGACAGACGTACCAGCGCATCATAGATCGAGGCATCGCCATGGGGGTGGAACTTACCCATGACATCGCCGACAATACGGGCGCATTTTTTGTAGGCGGAGCCGGGCCGCACGCCGATCTCGCTCATGCCGTGGATGATGCGGCGGTGCACGGGCTTCAGCCCGTCGCGCACATCCGGCAG